>NZ_JBHTLD010000137.1:0-14118 GCF_042678745.1 Pontibacter rugosus
ATCACATTAACAAATTTTTAATGTGATATTTCTTATACAGCGCGGATAAAACTCTAAACATCAGTATTATCACCACAAAAATAATAATCGATAAACAATAGGCTACCAGCTAGTTAAGCAGGTTATTGATCCTTGAAAGTATAGCAACAAGAAAAAATGGCTAATTACCGATCTTCAAGATAAATATCTGCCAAACGAATTGATGTAAAGACCAAGGGTTCTTACTTATCCCGCTTACTTTAGCGTTAAAACACAGAGGCCCTGACATTCATTATGTCAGGGCCTCTGTGTTTTAACGCTAACAAGATCCTTAACTAAAGATATTATACGTGATAAAAGCCATCACATAAGCAAGGCCACTCATGTAGATCAACTGCGCTAAAGGCCACATCAAGCTCTTCGTTTCGCGGCGCACAATGGCTAGCGTACTTACGCATTGCATAGCGAACAGGTAAAAAATCATTAGCGAGAAACCACGGGCTGGTGTAAAAAAAGGATCCCCGTTGGCATCTTTCTCCGTCATCAGCTTGTTCTTGATAGTACTTACGTTCTCTTCTTCTCCTATACTATAGATGGTGGACATGGTACCAACAAATACTTCGCGGGCAGCAAAAGAAGTAAGCAGGGCTATCCCGATTTTCCAGTCATACCCTAGCGGACGAATTACAGGTTCTATACTACGCCCTACAATGCCTGCATATGAATTCTCTAACTGATGTGAGGCTATCCGGTTTTCTGTCTGCACTTCGTTCAGGTTCTCCACCCTAGCTTCTGTTAATGCTTTTTGCCTTGCCTCCTCAAAATTATCACCCGGGCCATAAGAGGCCAATACCCAAAGTATAATTGAGACTGCAACAATTACCTTACCTGCTTCAAACACAAAAGCCTTTACCTTTTCCACAATAGTTATACCTACGTTCTTCCAGCGGGGCATTTTATAGGTAGGAAACTCCATAATAAAGTAGCTCCGCTCTCTGGCCTTAAGTATAGTTTTGAGCAAAAGGGCTGATAGTATAGCTGCCAGAAAACCTATCAGGTATAATCCCATCAGCACCAGGCCTTGCAGGTTCATAAACCCAAAGTAGTATTTCTCCGGCACCACCAGCGCAATCAGTACTGTATAAACAGGTATGCGGGCTGAGCAACTCATCAGCGGCGTTACAAAGATCGTAATCATACGGTCTTTCCAGTTCTCAATGGTTCTAGCCGACATAACAGCCGGAACAGCACAGGCCACTCCTGAAATAAGCGGAACAACGCTTTTGCCGTTCAGCCCGAACTTCCGCATGATCTTGTCCATCATGAAGGTAACACGGGCCATATAGCCGGTTTCCTCAAGTATGGCTATAAAAGCAAAAAGTATTGCAATTTGAGGCACAAACACCAGCACACCGCCTAAACCAGCAATAATCCCTTCAGTAAGCATATCAACCAAAGGTCCGTCAAAGTTGCGCTGAATAAGGCCGTTCAATGAAGCCACTCCTTCATCAATCAGCTCCATAGGGTAGCTGGCCCAGGCAAAAATGGCCTGGAAGATAAGAAAGAGAAGGACAAAGAATATCAGGTACCCGAAAATTTTATGTGTCAACACCTGATCAAGGCGATTGCTAAACTTTTCGTCTTTATCGGCTTTCTCTACCCGAACTGCATCCAGCAGCAGCTCATTTATAAGGGTATACCGAGCAATGGTCTCATTCGCCTGTAAGGTATTGGATTTGAATTCTGCTGCCTCCAGGTGCCCATCAAGCCAGGCTACGTCTTCCTCATTTAAAAATTTCAGGTTTTTATAATGATGGGCTATTTGCAACGCCAGGTATTCGTTCTGGAGGTCAAACCGGTCTTTTATTACATACAGTAAGGGCTTTAGCTCCTGAGGTATGCTATAAAATGACTTTGTAGTAGCCTGTAGCTGCTGCGTCATTACTATTTTAAGCGCCGCCACGCCAATACCTTTGCGGGCATTCATAGGTATAATTGGCACGCCTAGCTCACGTTGCAGCGCATCTATATCTATCTTCACACCCTCCTGCTCGGCCACATCAACCATGTTCAAAGCCAACACTGCCGGAAGCTGCAAATCTGCCAGCTGTGTAAAGAGCAGTAGGTTTCGCTTCAGGTTCGAGGCATCGGCCGTAACAATAACCAAGTCAGGGAAATGCTTGGAAGCCGGATCGTAAAGCAGGTCCGTAATTACCCGCTCATCTAAAGATTT
Source organism: Pontibacter rugosus (assembly GCF_042678745.1). Classification (NCBI taxonomy): domain Bacteria; kingdom Pseudomonadati; phylum Bacteroidota; class Cytophagia; order Cytophagales; family Hymenobacteraceae; genus Pontibacter; species Pontibacter rugosus. The sequence goes on from NZ_JBHTLD010000137.1 coordinate 2,213, forward strand.
TGGGTAAAGGCTATAAGTACCAGGCAAATCAATTATCTCCGCCTTAAGCTGAGAGGTAAGCTGGCTGATACCGGTTTTCTTATCAACTGTAACCCCCGGGAAGTTACCCACTTTCTGGTTAAGACCAGTAAGCTGGTTAAAAAGCGATGTTTTACCTGAGTTTGGATTTCCAATCAAAGCTATTTTAGCAATGGCTTGGCTTACAGGAGGCCTCTCGGCTTGCTTTATGTCAGGTTGAGTAGCTACAGTCATGTAATAGGTTTACTGCTTGAGTAAAATAGTCTCGGCTTCGTCTAACCGCAGCGAAAGCGTGTAGTTATTTACAATAATGGTGATTGGGTCTCCGAGTGGGGCGCGGCTGTTCATTTTCACCTCTGTACCAGGTATACAACCCATTTCAAGTAGTTTAAGACCCATTTCAGGGTCATTCAGACAGCAGATAACACCACTTTCTCCTATTTTGAGTTCGCGCACCGACCTGTGCCCCTTATGCTCTCCTATCTTGTGTTGCACCACCTTGCCGCTTTATTTAGACTGTTTATAAACAACTGCAAGGTACGAGGTGTTCAACTTTATTGCAAAATATGTTAACCTTTTGTGAATACTGTCCTTTAGCCTTCCCAATTCTCACATATTTTGGCTCAAGAATGTTTCCTGATCCACTGGAATAAGCTCTCAGCGTTAAAATCGGCTCCGGAAACATAAATCCCGCAAATTTGAGGCAGCTGGTATGCTGCTAGTTTAGGCAGCAGCTGAAAAGGTACCAGAAGTATACTTAGTGCATTTCAATAAAAGTATAACTATCTTGATAGCAGCAAACATGCAGCACTACCTTACTTAAACCGTATAGTATAAGTGCAAGAACCAGTTAGTTACAGGTATCGCTTCTATGACCGCTCAAAGCCACTCTCCAGACTTTTATGAAAAACTGGTACTGAACAGTTCAGAAATGATTACTGTCCTGGATGCAGATAACATATTTAGTTTTGTGAATATGGCTGTGGTCGGTGTACTTGGCTATCAACCGGAGGAACTACTCGGCAGGAGTGTACTTGAATTTATACACCCCGATGACGTAGCCTTTGCCACAGATGCCTTAGCTGGCATCACCACCGGACAATCAAGCCTCATCCCACCCTTTCGGTACAGAGCAAAAAGCGGCAATTGGATCTGGACACTTATTACAGGCTCCTGCTTTCTAGAAGATCCTGCTGTACAAGGGCGTATAGTTGTCTGGCGAGATGTAACAGAAAAGGAGGAGGCAAAGCAACAGCTTGAAGCAAGCGAAGCACATTATAAGTCGCTTATCTACAATCATCCGGATGCTGTGTTCTCGTTAACGCTGGCAGGCAAAATCAAAACAATCAATAACGGCTTTACGAAAATTACCGGATTTACCTCCGAAATTATCAACGCACCTTTCACTGACCTTGCTCATCCCACTTTTTTCTCTAAAGTTACGCAAGCGCTGACAGATGCCTCGAACGGAAAATCCAGCTCAATAAAAGGAAAGATTATTGATAAAAGCGGCAGTGCTGTTTACCTGAGTTTAACAATTATGCCTGTTATAGTTGGCGATAGTGTAACAGGGATACAAGGCATTGGTAAAGACATATCTCAGCTAAAAAAATCAAACGAAAAGCTAGAAAGGCAGGCAGAGCGGCTAAACAGCATTTTTGAGAGTGTTACGCAGCCATTTATTGTGATAGACAAGAAATGGCGCTATGCCTATGTAAATAAAATATTCACGTCAGGACTTGGGAAAGATACCAGCTACTTTATAGGTAAATCTATATGGGAGATTTTTCCGGAAGCCATAGGCAGCAGGTTCTATAATGAGTGCCACGAGGTGGTGCGTACAGGCAGATCAGCTCACTTTGATGAGTATATTCCAATGTTCGACGTTACCCTTACCTATAATATCTATCCATTTCCTGACGGTATAACTGTCTTTTTTATGGACATCACCAAGCAGAAAGAAGTAGAAAGCGAATTGCAGAAACTATCTCTGGTGGCCAGCAAAACAACCAATGGTGTTGTACTAATGGACGCAGAAGGCAAGATAGAATGGGTGAACGATGGATTTACCAAGCTAACAGGTTATTCTAAGCAGGAGGCACTAGGCCGCATACCCAGTGAGTTACTGCAAGGGCCAGGCTCTGACCCGGAAGCAGAAAAACGAATACGTGATAGCTATAAAAAAGGTGTTCCTTTTTCTGAAGAGGTGCTGAACTTTAAGAAGAACGGCGAAAGGTTCTGGATGCACTTTGAGATCACCCCTATTTTTGATGAAAATGGTAACTTAACAAGCTTTGTAAGTATAGAGACCGATATTACAGAGCTAAAGAAAAAAGAAGAAGAAGCTGCCATGCTTGCCAAAGACCTGTTTGCCCACAACCGCGATCTAGAACAGTTTGCTTATATTGTATCGCATAATTTGCGCACGCCAGTAGCCAACATATTGGGCTTAGGCAGTTTGTTAAGCACCACAGAGAGGCATACACAGCAGTTTGAGAAGGCACTTTCCCTGCTTAATGTATCGACCCTGCAACTCGACGCGGTGATAAAGGACCTTAACAATATCTTATCGGTTCGAAACCACGCACTTTCCGTTACTGATGAAACCGTCCTCTTATCGCAGGTAATTTATGAGGTAATTGAAAGCCTCCGGGACAGACTGGATAGCTGTCATGCGTCCATTACGATAGCGGTACAAGAGAACCTTAAAATAAAAGCAACAAAGCCATACGTATACAGCATTTTTTATAACCTGCTCAGTAACTCTATTAAGTATAGGTCTTCTGATCGCCCACTGCACATTTCAATTTCATTAGAAGAAAGAGAAGAATACAGCATCATTCGTTTTGCTGATAACGGTATAGGCATTGACTTACATAAAGCCGGGCAGAAGCTATTTATGCTATACAAAAGGTTTCATTCTCATGTGGAAGGGCGGGGGATTGGACTTTACATGGTCAAAAATCAAGCAGAGGCAATGGGCTGGAGTATTAAAGTTAACAGTAACCCGGGTCAGGGAACAGAGTTTCAGTTGTTTCTAAACGCCCATACAGCCTAATACTGCACAGTATGCATAGTAGCAGCTGTTTTTACAAAGATCCCTACTCCGCATAAAACACCCGTTTTACCCGTGTGCTTACATTGGTAAGTAGCTCGTACGGAATAGTACCGATATTTTTCGCCAGCTCTACCAGCGTTAGCTGTGGCCCAAAAATAATAGCTGTGTCGCCAGCTTTTACTTCTACACCGGTTACATCTACCATGCACATATCCATACATACATTCCCGATAAGCGGGCAGCGTTGCCCGTTGATCAGTACCTGCCCTACGCCGTTGCTGAAGCGGCGGTCGTAGCCATCGGCATAGCCAATGGCAATGGTGGCAGTGGTGCGGTCAGTGCTGGCAATACCCTTGCGGCTATAGCCTACTGTTTCGCCCTGCTTAATATGCTTCACTTGAGATACTGTGGTTTTTAGCGTGCTTACTGGCCGCAACGCCTCCTGCTCAGAGCCTGTAGCTTCCACACCGTACAAGCCAATCCCCAGCCGCACCATATCCAGCTGATGCTCCGGAAAGCGCACAATGCCTGCCGAGTTGAGGATATGTTTGATTACTTTATACGTCAGCCGTTCCTCTATCGCTGCGGCCATACGTGTGAAGCTGGCAATCTGTAGCTGCGAGAAATCATTATGAACTGCCTCATCGGCTCCTGCCAGGTGGCTAAACGTGCTGGCTACCTGCACCTGTGGGTGCTGCTCCAGTATTTCAAAAAGCAATTCAAAATCCTCTACCACAAAACCGAGGCGGTGCATGCCTGTATCCAGCTTCAGATGAATTTTATACTTCATATGCGGCTCCAGCATCGACACAAAAGCCTGCAGCTGCTCCAAAGAGTATATTTCCGGCTCCAGGTTGTACTGCCGCAGCTTCACGAAACTATCCGGTGAGGGGTTCATGACCATAATGGGCAGCGTAATGCCATTCTCACGCAAGGCTACGCCTTCATCTACATAGGCCACAGCCAGGTAGTCTGCCCGATGGAACTGCAATAGGTTAGCAATTTCAGCGCTGCCACTACCATAGGCAAAGGCCTTCACCATCACCATTAGCTTGGTACCCGGAGCCAATTTAGAGCGGTAATAGTTGAGGTTGTGCACCAACGAGTCCAGGTTTACTTCCAGCACCGTGCCATGCACCTTCTGCTGAAAAGCCTGCACGATCTTCTCAAATTCAAACACCCGCGCTCCCTTCACCAGAATCACCTCATTCCGATAATCTGCCGGGTTAAAGGCTTTTAGAAAATCAGGGGTTGAAGTATAAAAAGCTGCATTAGTGAAAAGATGCTTGTACTTGCTGATCGTTCGGCCAATACCAATTACGCGCTGCACCTTGTGCACCTGTACCAACTCTGCCACTTTCAGGTATAGCTCTTCTTCCGCTAAACCGGTTTCCAGCACATCAGAAAGTATGAGTGTATGCTGCCCCCGCTGCGGCTGACTTGCCTGTAAATCCAGTGCGATGGTTAAGCCAGCCAGGTCGTTGTTATAAGTATCATCAATGAGGTAACAACCGTTGATGGCTTCCTTCATTTCGAGGCGCATAGCCACAGGGTGCAGGCGATCCAGGCGGTCCTGTATTTCGGAGAGCGGCAGGCACCGCCACAGCAGAAAGGCCAGGCAATGCAGTGCATTCTCAATTGAGGCCTCGTCTGTGAAAGGGATTGCCAGTCGCTGCTTCTGCCCCTGGTATGTATACACCACAATTGTTTTATGGCCGGCAGTGGTTGTGGCATTGATAAACAGATCGGCAGTTTGCTTGCGGCTCCAGGTAAAGGCTTTTATACTTTGCTGCTGCACGGCCTCCTGCAGCAGCGCGTAATCAGAACAATAAAACAGCAACTCTACGCCGCTAAATAGCTTCAGCTTTTCAGCGACCTTCTGCGCTGTGGAGGCAAAGCCTTCATCATGCGCACTTCCAACGTTGGTGAAGATGCCGATGGTTGGTTGAATAATGGGCTGTAGCTGCTCCATCTCACCCGGCTGCGAAATACCTGCCTCGAATATACCTAGTGTATGATTTGGTTGTAGTTGCCACACGCTTAGCGGCACCCCCAGCTGCGAGTTATAACTGCGTGGGCTCTTTACCACCAGTTCATCGGCACTAAGCAAAGCTGACAACCACTCCTTCACAATGGTTTTGCCGTTGCTGCCCGTAATACCTATTACGGGAATATTAAACTGGGCACGATGCCATGCCGCCAACTGCTGTAAGGCCTTCAGGCTGTCTGGCACCTGCAGTATACTTGCCTCCGGGTAAAGCTGCTGTAACGCCACTTGCTCCCCCTGCTCCACTACAAAAGCCCTTACGCCCTGCGCATACAGCTGCGGCAGGTATTTGTGTCCGTCGTTATACTTGCCGTGAATTGCAAAAAAGACGGAGCCCGCCGGCTGCGAAAGCTTGCGGCTGTCGGTAAGCAGGTGCAGCACAGGCTGCGGCTGCACTAACTGCACTACTTTACCTTTTAGTATGTTCTGAAGCTGCTGAAAACCTAGCATAAGGAGTAATTTATACTTGCTGCCAAAGATAGGCGAAGGAGTTACAAAGTTACTAAAATAGAAAGTCAGAAAGTTTCGGAAATCCTAGTGCTACATAGTATGCGCAATCGCATTGAAGCCTGTATACGGTGCGGCACGGTTGCTACAAAAAAGAGATGCGCCACAGCTATTCTGCCCTCTCTTTCTGTAACTTTGCACAATTCTTCTCAACCCATGGAAACCACTACCACCACTACTAAACCATACTATGCAGCAGGCCTCGCGGCTTTCGTGATCTGGGGCTTTGTGCCCTTTCCGCTAAAAGCGCTTGCTGCTTACCCTAGTGGGCAGATTTTATACTTTCGGGTAGCGCTGTCGGTTGTGTTGCTGTTGTTTATTTCGCTACTGTTCCGGCGTAAGCAGCTGCTGGCTACCTGGGCGCAGCTCAAAGCCTCCACTACCAAAGAGAAGCGCATGTTTGCCATGTATACTTTTTTCGGTGGCGTGCTGCTTGCTTCCAACTGGCTCTCTTTTATATATGTGGTGAACCAGATTGATATACAAACAGGCTCTTTTGCGTACCTGCTGTGCCCTATCATTACTGCTGTGCTAGGCTTTTTACTACTGAAAGAGGAGCTGCGGCTAAACCAATGGCTGGCCATCGGCATGAGCGTCATTAGCTGTACACTTATCGGTTCGGGTGATATAACCAAGCTGCTGTTTAGTTTGTTGATTGCCTTTACGTACGCTTTTTACCTGATCACCCAGCGTATTTTAAAAGTATACGATAAAATTGTGCTGCTTAAGCTGCAACTGTTGCTTGCTTTTGCCTTTATAGGCCCCTTCTATACTTCGTTTGCCGGTGCTGATGCGCAGCTTACCGCCCACTTCTTTACCAACGCCCTTATACTTAGTGCAGGCTTTACAGTATTGCCGCTGTTCCTGAACCTGTTCGCCCTGAAAGAGTTAACCTCCGGCACCATCGGCATTCTGATGTACATCAACCCGATCCTTAACTTTGTGATAGCCTTTTTATACTTCGGCGAAGAGACAACCACAACTAAAGTAGCTGCTTATCTTATTATCTTTCTTTCTGTTATTATCTATAACCTAAAACTAAAAGGCCGCAAGAAGCGTGGAGATGGCCTGGTCATTCCGCCAGTAGGCACAACAGCTGTCATAAAATAAGAGAAGCCTTGCCAACAATGCTGGCAAGGCTTCTCTTATAAGTATTTTATACTATTGCTGATCTATCTGACGATTAGATGGCGTAGTAATATCAGGGCGTTGATTTGGGTTTTGCTTTCGCTGCTTCTGCATATCCAGCTCGTGCATCTGTCGGGCGGCTGAGTCTACATTCGAGTTCATGTTACCAAACTGATCGGCCTGCTCTCCAGTTACGGCTGTATCGCCAATGGCAGAAGGTCTCGGCTCATTCAGATGTTCCGCATCCGTCATGTTTACAATGGCTTCTGAAGTACTGGTATCGTCAGTTGGGTTCGATTCTGGTCGCTCGCCGTTACAGCCAAAGCCTACCATTGCACCAAACGCTATGGCCAATCCTGATTTAAATATATATGATGTCGTTTTCATGTCCGTTATAAATTAGTTCTTAAGTTATTTTTAACGGCCTACAGGTTAATAAGTTATACTTTCGCAGTTCTAATTGATTTACTTAAGTATAGAATTTTAACCCAAATACGTCTTCCAATGCTAAAAAAGCACATTCGAAAGGCAAACCACACAATGGCACAAGTCCATAAAAATACAATTTTCATCTTCCTGCAGCTTCCGAATTAAAAGCTGCTCCTGCCTCAGAAAAAGCTATATTTCTAAAATCCAAAGCCGATCATAAGGCCTGTTCTGGCTCGGTTGCCCTCCTGGAAAGAGGTTACAAAATCTACTCTAAACACTTTAAATATGTGCTCCACGCCCAGCCCCAGCTCCAGGTAATTGCCGGATTCTTTTGTGTTCAGGTAATTGAGGCTTACCACCTCCTGCCACTTCAGCTTACGGAACAAGGGTATCTTGTTAAACAGAAACCCATTGAAGTGGTGCTCAAAATGTGCCTCTACATAGCTGTTATTAGTGCTGTAGCGGTAGTAATCCAGTAGCTGGAAACCATCGTACACACCTGCCACAATGGTGCGGTTGCCGTTAAAGTGCTTGTAGTCCATCAGGCGCATATCTTCTCTTCCCCAGAAAACGCTCCCAAGCGCACTATACTTGCTGCGGCCCAGCAAGCCGAAGCTTATCTCGTCGCTTATGCCCAAGCCGGCGGTATTATACTGCACATCTCCGCCCAGAGCTTTTATACCAGCCCGGTAACTCAGCGTAAAAGTGGGGTATTTGGTGCCGAGGTTAATTTTATCATCAGGGCGCGTCATGTAGCGCAGGCCCGGCCTGAAGTGCAGGGCGGCTGCAACCGTTAGCGCCTCGTGTGGCGTGAAGGCGGCATCAGCTAGTTCTGCATTTACAGGAACATTGGATGTGAACTTGCTCAGCTCCTCTGCCCCTCTTTCTTTAAACGTGAAGTCGGCGGTATTCTCCATTGGCATACGGTGGGCATAATTTACGGAGCCGCTAAAGTTAATGCCGTTCCAGAGTTCGCTACGGTAACTCACCTGCCCAAAATCCCGCTGGTAAAGCTTCATGTAATTGCGCTCGGCCAGCAAGGTATAAAGTGTGTTTACAAAAGGCGAAATAGGCGTTTGGTTATTAATTTGCTGCACATAACGGCCACCTTCCACACTGATATAGCTGTTCTTGAACGGGTTGAAATGATAGCCCATGCGCAGCTTGGCATTAAGTTTTTCGTTACTGAAACCATAGCGCACAGCAGGTTCTATCGTATAGGAGCGGCGGTCTTCGAAGGTTCTCAGGAACTCCATACGCACATCAGCAGCCACTCCTTCTACGGTGTTATACTGCACTATGCTTGGCCCACCCGTCAGGCTTAGCACCGGATCGAAGCGGTAGAATTTGCGGGCATAGCTGTTAGAGTAAGTATAGCCCCCGAGCAAAAAGCTGCCAAACGAAGGCTTGTTCCGCACGGCATCCAGCGAATCCTGGTAGGGTTTAGACTTCTTGATCACCTCCAGACTATCCTTTTTGTGGTAGTCCACCACTTCTTCCTGGGTAAGCGGCACGGGGCGTATCTCAGCCCAATAAGCTGAATCCCGCTCGTTTGATCCTTTTTCCACCAGCAGCACCTCTTTGCTGAAAAGCTTATCGCTTACAATAGGTTGTGCTGCAGGTGCAGCCTCTTCCGGCGCTGTTAGTTTAAACTTAGGCTTTTTGGCTGGCTTAGCCGTTGCCAAAGTTTCTTCTTTGGCAGGTTCGGGTTCTATCTCTTGCAGCTTAGGCGGTCTGGCATAGGCTGGCTGCACTTTATACTTAGAGTATACACCCATGGCATAGCCGCTTCCTTTAAAGCCCAGCCCTGCCCCCTCAAACGTAAAGCGCTGCGACACCGGCATCCATACATTTTCTGCCACAGGCGCATATACCTGCCGCACACGCAGCCAATCTATAAACTCAATACCCGCGTCTTTGGTCAATCTTAAATCAGTGCTATGGATGCGCCAGTCTCCATCCACAATATAAATACTGCCTGAAAACACCGGATCGTTTTTACGACGTGGTACTACCTTTATTTTGTTGATGGTACGGCCGTTTTCCTCAATTGTACCCAGGTATTCAAAGCGGTAATAAAAGAGCGCGTTGTTAGCCAGCGGCGATACAAAACCACGCTCACTCAGCCCCTGCACCTTCAGCAGGTTATCGTAAAAGCTGACATTCATTTCGGAAGCCTGGTTAAAGCTGAAGCCTTTCTTCTGTCCGCTTACTTTGCTCGATATCATGCGCTCGTGCACCTTGTTCGGCTTTTTAAACGCCAGCTCCGACACCGACTCCGACAAGTATACAATGCCTGTATCCACATCCACTATCTTTATGCCCAACACTTTTGACGGCACCTTGTCCATACGGGCTACGCTCTTCATGTATACGCGGGCACTCCAGGCATTCACCTCGTTCTGGTGATACTTGCGCAGCCGAATGGCGTTGCGCATGATGGCATAGGCAGGATCTTCGTCGGCGGCACGCACTACTACCTCCTTCAGGTTGAGGACCTCCGGCTGCAGTTGCACATTTAGCTCCTGCGCGCCATCCCCAATAGTTACAGTTTCTGTCTTGGCCCGATAGCCAACATACTTAAACTCCAGTGTATAGGTGCCGGGGCTAAGCTGCATCTGGTAAAGGCCCTGGTCATTAGTGGCGGTACCGCTGGCCGTCTCAGTAATGTAGATGCTGGCAAACGGAAGGCCTTGATTGTTTTCGTCGGTTACGCGGCCGCGCAAGGTGCCCGCCATGGTAGTGGCAGCACAAAGCAAAAGCAACAGTAATAAAAGGTAGTGGCGCATGTGCTAAGGGTTAATAGCAGTAGTTTAATATACAAGTTATAGATGAAACCTCACACTATCAGCACAAAGTTCTATTCCTTATACTTTAAATCCCGCTACGATTTAGTTTCTACCTCTGTAGATTCGCTTTTGGCTAACATAGTTGCTTTGCGGTTCATATTGTTTTTATACTGCACATTCAGTAACACGCCTAGCAGCACCAAGCCCATTCCTACATACGTCCAGCCGCTTAGCAGTTCGCCAAAGAAAACGAACCCGAAAATAAGCGCATAGATGATGCCAATGTAAGTTAGGTTGGCTACTTTGGAGATTTCCTCATGCTGGTAAGACAGGGTCATGTAATATTGGCCTAACTGTGTAAACAAGCCAACCAGTAGCAGCATGGGCCAGTCCCAGCCTACTGGTTGCACCCAGTTAAAGATGGTATAGACTCCTACTACCGGCAGCGTAACCAGCGGAAAATAAAAGATGATCACCAGCGGATGCTCTCTCACGTTCAGCTTCCGCACGATAGTATAGGCCACTCCTGTAAAAACGGCACTTAACACGCCCAGCCACAAGTATAAAGTATCCACGTTTACTTCAACTCCTTCAATCACTAAAACACCTGCAAACGAAATCAGGAAAAACACCCACTGCCAAAGCCTTATGCGCTCTTTCACTATAAAAATACCTAAAATGGCCGTAAAAATAGGAGACAGATACTGTAAGGTAGCAGCCGTAGCCAGCGGCAGGTTTTGCAATACATTAAAAAAGAGGATCAGTGCCACGGCCCCGAAAGCACCACGGGCAAAAAGCAATTTGCGGTTGTTGCCCCACACGCTTACCCCTGCCTTACGCAAAAACACCAGACTGATTAGCAGCGAAATCAAAGACCTGAACACAATGATCTCCTCGGCCGGAATATGAGGCACCCACTTCACACATACTTGCATCAACGAGAAAAAGAACGTCGACAGCAACATGTATATAACTCCTTTTGATAGCTTCATGTAAATTTATTTTCACTGCAAAGGTCTATGATTTGGTTATTGATTACTAACAGTCTGAATCAGGATTTACAGAATACGTATAGATTTGCAGGATTAAAAAAATGTGCTTCATCAGACAGCTCACCACCTGCCCTTGAAAATTATTAAACCCAAACTCCTCAGCTTTCTGGCTCTTAAGCCTTTTAACTTTCTAACTTAGAACCTTGTTTATACTTAAATAAACTGATTTATACTTTTGGAACGCGAGAAGAAAAAGAAGACTTACACCCCTAAGGAGGCATTAATTAAGGCTGCAGCCTATTGTGCCTACCAGGACCGCACCCAGCAGGAAGTGCGCGATAAGCTATACTCCTACGGCCTTGAGTCCGACGATGTGGAAGAGCTGATTGTGCGCCTAAGCCAGGAGAAGATGATTGATGAGGAGCGTTACGCCCAAAGCTATGTGCGCGGCAAGTATGGCCTAAAGAAGTGGGGCCGACGGAAAATCATGCAAGGACTCAAAGGCAAAGGCATCTCAGAGTACTGCATTAAAAAAGGCCTGCAAGAAATAGACCCTGAAGTATACGAGCAAAACTTACTACACCTTCTGGAGAAGAAAAACGCTACCGAAAAAGAAAAGAACCCCTTCACCCGTCGCCAAAAGCTAACTTACTTTTTGATGAGCAAAGGGTATGAAAATGATTTAATTCAGGATGCGCTAAAGGGGCTGGAAAAAGAATAAGGTAGTATAAAATTGCGCTCCTGCTAAACTCGCGGCAATGAGGTAATTAAAATGTTGCACCTTTTCTGTACATTGAGGTAAAAGGGCCGGTTGAAGTATTAATTTTCTCCAGCTAAAGGGCCAATAACCGGAACAGTTCCTTATATACAGTAGTTGTGGAACATGCAAAAAATAGAAACAATGAAAAAGTATCTGATTCCATTCATCTTAATTTTTC
>NZ_JBHTLD010000138.1:0-14044 GCF_042678745.1 Pontibacter rugosus
ATGTTAAAGAACATAAAGTATAAAATGATTTGCATGGCAATGGCTGGATTATCACTGTCTGCCTGCGAAGATAAATTAAATATTGAGCCTCGGGGATCTATTTCACCTGATGCTGTAACTCCTGCTGATACAGAAGTTTTATTGAACGGAGTGTATGATGGTTTCCAGGGTGGAGCTACTTCGTATCAGTACCTTTCTTTGTTAACAGATGACTTATCATCTGATAACCTAGCATGGAGAGCAACCTTTTCGCAGCATGGAGAGGTAGACAACAATGCTATTCAAGCAAATAACCTGCTGATTCAGTATTACTGGCAAGGTCTGTATAAAGGTATTTACAGAGCTAACTTCTTTTTGCAAACTGTAGAAAAACTGGATGAATCTACATTCAGTAATCCAGCTCGTAAAAAAGAAGTATTGGCAGAAGCACGCTTCTTAAGAGCCTATGGTTACTATGGCTTAGTTACAAGATGGGGTGGAGTTCCGATCTTGACTGAGCCAACGAATGAGAAAGTCGCTAGAAACTCTGAAGAAGAGGTTTGGAACTTTATAGTTGAAGACCTGAAGTATGCAGTTGAAAATGCAGGGGAGTTTAAGAGTTCTTTTTATGTATCTAAGCCAGCTGCCAAGGCTCTTCTGGCAAGGGTTTATTTAATCAGAAAGAACTATGCTGAAGCAGAAAGGTTAGCAGAAGAAGTTATTGCAAATAATAAGTTTAGCTTATCAGAGAACTTCGAAAGTGTGTTTGCTAGTAAAGAAAACAGCGAACGCATCTTCTCATTGAACAGCACAACAAATGACCAAACATCATTGAGTTATTTCCTGCTGCACAATAGCCTTGCAAACGGTCAGAAAACTAATGGTGGTCGCTTTGAGCTTCCAGCTGATCCAAGCTTAGTAGCAGCATACGAGAGCGGCGATAAGCGTAAGGATGTAACTGTACAGCCAACTGTTTATGGAGGTAAGGACTACAACATGGTGTGGAAATACCGTGGAGGAGCTCTTACAGGTGATGCATGGCCTGTAGCACGTGTTGCTGAAATGTACTTAGTAAGTGCTGAGGCACGTGCTGAACAAGGAAACCTTGGAGGTGCCCTAGATAGAATCAATGATTTAAGAGCAGTGAGAGGTCTATCTGATATTTCAGCAAGCGGTTTAGGTGACTTTGAGCTGAAGATTGAGAATGAGCGTAGATTAGAGTTAGCAATAGAAGGCTTCCGTTGGTATGATTTGATTAGAACTGGAAGAGCCATTGAGGTTCTGCCAAACGTAACAAACAAGAACCAGTTGAAATACCCTATTCCATTAGCTGAAATAACAGTTAATGAGCTTCTCGAGCAGAACGAAGGTTATTAATTAAAGACTAGGTGTTATAAAAAAGAAAGGGCTCCCATATGGGAGCCCTTTCTTTTTTATAATGTTCCAATATAGCCCCTAGAAACTATAAACAACAGCCATGCCATCATTAGCTGGCAGCAAAGTAATCTTAGAATCCCGCCTATGCAGCTCTGGCACAAGTATACCAATACCAGACCCCACTATATAGCCTATAATATTGTCGCTTAGAAAATGTTTGCCGGCTTTAAGCCGTAGATAGCCAACCGTAGCAGGTACGGCGGCAGCGGCGGCCCAAATGTAGGGACGGGCTGGAGAGTCAGGGTTAAAGTCGTGGTATACTTTAGCCAGAAAAAAAGTAGCGGCGGCAGTTGCAGCTGTATGGCCAGCATAGAAGGAATTAGTAGCCTGTTTATCCGTGCGAAGCTCTAGCGGTGTGCTATCTCCATATACATAAGGCCTCCTGCGCCTGGATAAGCCAGCTGTTAGACTATATAAGCCTCCTGCTATGGAAAGCGTCTGCCCATACAGCAAGTATACCTGTGGCGCACTTTGCTGAATGTCTTTATCGATCAGGAGTAGAAGTGGCGTAGCAAAAGAACCGTAGAATAAGAAGTCGCTGCTGGTTTCTGCGCTTTGGCTATAGTTGCCGGCAACAAACCGATCAAATCCATTTACATGGCTTTTTCTTAAAGCGGCAAGCTCCTCAACTGTTACGCGGTCTTTGTTGTCAATTAAAAAAGCTTCCAGCTATTGATGCTCCAACTCCTCCTGCTATAATGGCTCCATCCTTTACCCAGTCAGTTTTATAAGGAGAAGTTGGTGCTTGGCTCCAGACAGACTCATTTGTACAGCCAAGTATAAGCCACACTAGCAGGAGCTTTTTCATGATTTTTAAAAAGTATAGGATAAGGCAGCTCCCTTATATTCAGGAGCAGCTATCGGGAAAAGGCTTAGGTTTGTTTTGTTTGATTTCTTGTGTAGCTGAGGGACTAATATGCCTGCGCCTGCTCCAGCTATATAGCCTAAAACAACATCGCTTAGAAAATGCTTACCTGCACGCATTCTTAAATAACCCACTACAGCAGGTACGGTAGCCGCTGCAGCCCAAACATAAGGTCTGGCAGGAGAATCAGGGTTAAAATCATGAAAAATCTTAGCTGCAAAAAATGTTGCGCCGGCGGTAGCTGAATTATGGCCCCCATAAAAAGCATTTTTAGTATTACTTCTCATTTTCTCTGATAAAGAAATATCAGAGCTGTAAGCATTAGGGCGAACGCGTTCAACATTCCCATTAGAAAGCGTGAACAAGGCTCCTGTTACTGCCATCGTTTCTACATATAGCACCATTACCTGCCCTGCATGACTTCCTATATTATCATTTAGTAACAGAGCTATAGGCGCTGCGAAAGATGCATAAAAAGGGAAGTCACTGATTTTATCAGCAGATTTTGAATCCCAACCTGCAGAAAAGCGGTCAAACCGGTTAACATCGTTTTTGTCTAAGGCTAGCACTTCTGCTTCAGTTAAGCCATCTTTGTCCTGCATCAAGGTTAGCCCATAGTAGCTCAATCCAACACCTGCAGCAATAACAGGGGCATCTACTTTAAAGCTTGTTTTATATGGTGATTCAGTTTGAGCGAAGGCGCCCGATGTAAAAAGAGTTATAAGAGTAAATATTGATATAATACGTTTCATAGAATGTCTTATATGAGTGTTAAGTTTATTGTATGTGAAACGGACAGCATTTTTAAAAGGTTGTTGTTACAAGGTAGAGTTATAGTGTTTATTAGATATAAGGCTGTTTAAAAGACAATTACTATTTTGCCACCTGTAGGCGCCTAATCGCCGTTAGGGGGTTTATGCTTGTACTTTGTAGTTTCAAGTATGGCAGATTTGTCTTAGCTTTGCACCAGCTGCCAAGGGGGGCTGCTGGTTTATACTTTGTACCTAAACCCATAGAAAAAAATGCCTTATTTATTTACATCTGAGTCTGTGTCTGAGGGACACCCAGATAAAGTTGCAGACCAGATTTCTGATGCACTTTTAGATGAGTTCCTGAAACAGGATCCGCAGTCTAAAGTAGCCTGTGAAACACTTGTGACAACCGGTTTGGTTGTGCTAAGTGGAGAAGTGAAGACAGAAGCCTACGTAGACGTACAAAAAGTAGCACGTGAAGTAATCAAGCGAATTGGTTATACCAAATCAGAATATAAGTTTGATGCGGAAGCTTGCGGTGTTATCTCCGCTATACATGAGCAGTCTGCAGACATCAACCAGGGCGTAGAGCGCTCTAACCCAGAAGAGCAGGGTGCTGGTGACCAGGGCATGATGTTTGGCTATGCATCCAGCGAAACAGACAATTACATGCCGTTGGCGCTTAGCATTTCACACCTGTTGCTAGAGGAGCTTTCTGCCATTCGCAAAGAAGGGAAAGAAATGACTTACCTTCGCCCTGATGCTAAGTCTCAGGTTACTATCCGCTACAGTGATAATGATGTGCCGGAGAAAATCGATACGATCGTAATCTCTACACAACACGATGAGTTTGTTCTTGCTGAAAGCGACAGTGCAGCAGCAAAGGATGAGGCGGAGCAGCAAATGGTGGCTAAGATCAAGGAAGACGTAGATACGATCCTTATCCCTCGTGTGTTGAAGTTATTGCCGGAGCGTATTCAGAAGCTTTTCAACTCTGATATCGTTTATCACATCAACCCAACAGGGAAGTTTGTGATTGGAGGCCCACATGGTGATACAGGTCTTACAGGCCGTAAAATCATTGTAGATACCTATGGCGGGAAAGGTGCTCATGGTGGTGGTGCTTTCTCTGGTAAAGACTCATCTAAGGTTGACCGCTCAGCGGCCTATGCTACGCGCCACATTGCAAAGAATTTGGTAGCTGCTGGTGTAGCTGATCAGGCATTGGTACAGGTAGCCTATGCTATTGGTGTTGCAAATCCTGTAGGGCTCTATGTAACCACTTACGGCTCTACCAAAGTGAAAGATGCAAACGGAAACCTGATGAGCGATGGAGAAATTGCTGAGAAGGTAAATAAGCTATTCGATATGCGCCCATATGCGATTGTGCAGCGCTTTGGCTTGCAAAACCCGATATTCGGTGAAACAGCAGCCTACGGGCACATGGGGCGTAAGCCAGGAACAAAAACAGTTGAGATATCCAAAAACGGTCAGAAAGAGACAAAGGAGTTCGAAACGTTTACCTGGGAAAAGCTTGATTACGTTGATAAAATCAAAGCAGAATTTGGTCTTTAATTTAGGCACAAGTTTTACCATAAACAGAGAGGCCCGACGGATATCCGTCGGGCCTCTCTGTTTATGGTATCTTTTATTTCTTAACTGCGGAAGGCGAGCTTCTGCTAGTGTGTTGCCTGTTTTTCTTTATGTTTTTTCAACTGGCGGCGCATCGCATCAATAGCGGCGTCTGCTGCAGCCTCAAAAGATGGTGCATCTTCTTGTGAGAAAAGTGTTGAGCCGGGGATGAACAATCTTAGTTCAACGGTTTTGTTGTTGATGCCATCGTTATTATTATTTTTAAGGAATACTTCCCCATCTATAATTCTGTCGTAGAACGTTTCCAGTTTATTTACCTTCTGTTGGATAAAGCTGTTCAATTGCTCATCTGCATCGAAGTTAACGGAATACATTTGTAGCTTCATAGTTGTTACATTAAATGGTTAAACTTACGCTTTTGGGTGTGCTTTCTCGAATATCGATTTAAGCTGTTCAATAGAGTTATGAGTATACACCTGCGTTGCCGCAAGGCTCGCATGCCCTAATAAATCCTTTATAGCGTTCAGGTCGGCTCCTTTATTTAACAGGTGTGTAGCGAACGAGTGTCGCAGCACGTGTGGGCTGTTATTTTCAGAAGTAGTAATTAGACTGATATACTTTTTAACGACGCGATAAACGAATTTAGGATAAAGGGGACGAGCTTTATTAGTAACGAGCAACTTTACCGAATTGTTATCGGTAAACAAGCGCTTTTTCTCTGTTTGGTAAGCGTCCAAAGCCAGCAGGAGAGAGTCGTTGAGCGGCACAATACGTTCCTTGTTACCTTTACCCAAAACTCTCACGGTTTTGGCATGAAGCTCTATGTCAGTTGGTTCTATATGGAGAAGCTCTGCTAAACGGATACCTGTGCCATACAGAAACTCAAGTATAAGCCTGTCGCGCTGTCCTTCAAAAGTATCTTCAAAATCAAAGGAATCAAGCAGGTCGTTAAATGGCTGCTCCTGCACAAAGGCAGGCAGCTTTTTAGTGGCCTTGGGTGCCTTTATGCGCAGCATAGGGTTAACCTTTACGCGCTCTTGAGACATCAGGAATCTATAATAGGAGCGCAGGCAGGCAATTTTGCGATTGATCGAGCGTGGCTTAATACCGTTTTGAACAAGCGTAAGTAACCAGGACCGGATAATAGTATGATCTGCCTCAGCAGCATCTTCAATCAGGTAAACCTGTTTCAGGTAATCTGAAAACTGGCCCAGATCGGTATGGTAGGAGGTAAGCGTGTGCGGACTATACCGCTTTTCGTACTGAAGGTACTTAAAAAATAAATCCATAAATTAGTATACCTGAGTAAGTATCAGATATACTAATTTATGGAAAAATAAAATATCTTGTTAGAGATACTAGTAGTTTTGATCAGCAAACAGTTGTTGCTTGTATACAGCTCTCTCTTTCTGCTTTCTTCTAGCAACAGATGGTTTCTGGAAAAACGTTCTTGCACGTAATTCTTTCAGAACACCAGTTCTCTCGAACTTCTTTTTGAATCTCTTTAATGCACGGTCTACAGACTCGTTATCTTTTACGTTTACAATGATCATATTTCTTCTCGCTCTCTTTGAATTAGGGTTGCAAATTTAATCAAGCTTATACTTAAAAATCAACTAATTGGGTAATTATTTTATTGTCAGGCCTTAATTTGTGTAAAAAATGGGAGGAGAAGCGGGTTAATGCCTCTCC
The DNA here is from genome assembly GCF_042678745.1 of Pontibacter rugosus. Lineage (NCBI taxonomy): Bacteria > Pseudomonadati > Bacteroidota > Cytophagia > Cytophagales > Hymenobacteraceae > Pontibacter > Pontibacter rugosus. The sequence goes on from NZ_JBHTLD010000138.1 coordinate 6,319, forward strand.
TTTAACCTTTTTACTTAAGTATAGCTCTTGATATAACAAGCTTTTGTATCTCGCTTGTTCCCTCGCCGATGGTGCAAAGCTTCGCATCGCGGTAATATTTCTCAGCTGGGTAATCTTTTGTGAAGCCGTAGCCACCAAAAATCTGTACGGCCTCGTTGGCCACGCGCACACATACTTCCGAAGCAAATAGCTTAGCCATGGCAGATTCCTTGTTTACGTTCAGGCCACGGTTTTTCATGTCTGCTGCCTGGTACGTAAGAAGCGAAGCAGCCTCTACTTCTGTTGCCATGTCAGCCAGCTTAAAGGCAATGCCCTGGAAGCTGGAGATAGGCTTGTTAAACTGCTGGCGCTCCTGCGAGTAAGCCAAAGCTGCATCAAGTGCTCCCTGCGCAATACCCAGTGATAAGGCTGCAATAGAGATGCGGCCGCCATCCAATACTTTCATCGCCTGGATAAAGCCATCGCCTACTTCACCTAAAATCTGATCTTTGTGTACGCGGCAATCCTGGAAAATAAGCTCAGTTGTTTCAGAGGCACGCATGCCTAGCTTGTCTTCTTTTCGGCCAGCGCTGAAACCAGGTGTTCCTTTTTCAATCACAAAGGTTGTCATACCATGCGAATCACCCACCTCACCAGTGCGCACAATCACAACAGCTACGTTACCGGACTTGCCGTGTGTAATAAAGTTCTTAGCTCCGTTGATAACCCAATAGTCACCATCCTGAACAGCCACGGTTCGCATGTTGCCGGCATCAGAACCAGTGTTTGGCTCTGTCAGGCCCCAGGCTCCGATCCATTCAGCAGTAGCCAGTTTAGGTAGATACTGCTTTTTTTGTGCCTCGTTTCCGAACTGCAGAATATGGCCTGTGCAAAGGGAGTTATGCGCAGCCATAGACAAACCGATGGAGCCATCTATTTTAGAAAGCTCGGCAATTGCCGTTACATATTCCAGGTAGCCAAAGCCCGAGCCGCCATACTCAGTTGGTACCAAAACACCCATCAGGCCTAGTTCTCCTAGTTTCTTGAAGACTTCTACAGGAAATTCCTGTGCGTCGTCCCACTCACGCATCTTAGGTTTGATGTGTTTGGCTCCAAAGTCACGGACCATATCAGCGATCATGCGCTGGTTTTCAGTAGTTTTTAATTCCATTTGTAGTTGAGGTCAAATAAAGTCTATCGTCGCACTTAAAACGGTTTTGCACTATCCGTTGTTTACAAAGCTATATAAATAAGCTTAATTCACCAATCTATAGTATGTATTTAAGCAGGTGTGCTAGAGGGTACTGCACTCACCGGAAGCTTTATTTTGACAGGCACTTTTATTTCTGTTATTTTGAAGTTTATTTCTTTGTTGCGTCCTTCGTACAAGGGAAGCCACAGGAGCTAACAAAGATGGCATGATACAGTTTTTAAAGAACTTGTTTGGGGGAAACGAGGAATCTGCGCTGGAAGCGTCGTTAGGCGAGATAGGCGTGGACATGCATTCGCATATCCTGCCTGGTATTGACGACGGTTCAGAAAGTATAGAGCAATCGCTAGGGCTGGTGAAAGCCATGAAGGAGCTGGGCTACAGAAAGCTCATCATGACACCCCATGTCATGAGCGATTTCTATAAAAACACGCCTGAGATTATACGAGAAAAACTACACCTGCTGCGACAGGCTGTAGCGGAGGCAGATATTGAGATGGAGCTGGATTGTGCCGCTGAGTATTACCTGGACGAGGGGCTGATACAGAAGCTGGATGATAACGAAGAACTATTAACCTTCGGCGACAGGTATCTGCTGTTTGAGACGTCTTTCCTGAACGAGCCACTCAACTTGCGCGAGGCCATCTTTAAAATGCGTAGCAAAGGCTATAAACCTGTATTGGCTCACCCGGAGCGTTATACTTACTTCTACGGGAAGTATGAAGAGTTGGCAGGGCTAAAAGAACTAGGTGTGCTGCTACAGCCAAACCTTAACTCCCTGACGGGCTATTATTCATCAAGTGCTAGAGAAGTGGCAGAGCGCCTGGTGGAGCATGGTCTGGTCGATTTTTTAGGCTCAGATGCGCATGGCCTGAAACATACTAATACCTTACAAAAGGTTGTTAGCACAAAGCACCTGATTAAGGCACTGGCGCTTCCACTGCGCAACAGGCAGCTATAAGTACGTATTTCTTCCTTTCGCACATTTTTATTTCCTCTCATATGGTGTTTGTAACAGGCGGCAGCGGCCTGATCGGCAGTTTTCTGATTCCAGAGCTTTTGCGGCTTCAGTACCAGGTACGAGCACTTTATCGGGGGCAGATACCAGCAGTAAAGGGTGCGGAAAATGTGCAATGGCTGGAAGGGGATATTCTGGACCCTGCTTTGCTGCGTGAGGCACTTAAAGGGGTAACGCATGTTTTTCATTGTGCTGGCCTGGTGTCTTATGCTCCGCAGGACGAGGAACTGTTAAAGCAGGTGAACATTGAAGGAACTGCCAATGTAGTGGATGCCTGCCTGGAGGCTGGAAACATTAAGCTTTGCCACGTGAGCTCTATCGCGGCCATAGGCAGGCCTAAAAATGTAGAGGTACTGGACGAAAAGGCAAAGTGGGACCCAGCCGAAGATATATCAGCTTATGCCAGTTCTAAATATTTTGCTGAGCTGGAAGTATGGCGAGGTGTAGCAGAAGGCTTGGCGGCGGTAATGGTAAATCCGTCTGTAGTGCTCGGCCCCGCCGACTGGAGCCGGAGCAGCACGCAGCTTTTTAAGTATGTGTACAACGAGCGCCCTTTTTATACAGCCGGCGAGGCTAATTTTGTTGATGTGCGCGATGTGGTACAAACCATGATGCAACTTACATTCTCTGATATAACAGGGGAGCGGTACATACTGAATTCTGAGCGGTTAGGATATAAAGCCTTTTTTGAAGAGGTAGCCCGCTGCTTTGGTAAGAAAGCACCCGGCGTAAAAGTGCCTCCTATGGTGGCAGAAGTAGTGTGGCGGTTAGAGCATGTTCGGTCTTGGCTAACAGGGCGGCGGCCGCTTATTACCAAAGACACTGCCCGCACTGCAAAGAAAACGCATCTCTTCAGCAGCAGTAAGATCACGAAAACCCTTGGGTATACCTTCAAACCTGTTTCGGAGTCGGTGCTGTGGGTTTGTCAGGAGCTGCAGGCGCAGGTAGCGGAAGGTAAGCTGTAAAGCAGCGAATAAACTATTTGCAAAGTTAAAATGTAATATGAAAAAGCTGATTAAACGCAGCTGGTTGGATATTGGAGATGAAAGAAGACTTTGAAGAACATAGAGAGGATCTGGAGCTGATACAGCGTTATGAGCGCATGCTTAATAACAATGAAGCCCTGTTTTTTGACCTGACAGATTTTGAATATATTATTGATCACTATACTGCCAACTTTGAGTATAAGAAAGCCTTAGCTGCCTGTGATGCCGCCATTGCGCAATATCCCTTCTCAACGGACCTTCAAATAGATAAGGCGCAGTTACTGGCTATGGCCGGAAACTTTGAAGATGCGCTGGAGATGATAAATACCGTTGCAGAAGTAGAGCCGGAAAGTGCAGATGTGCAACTTACGCGCGGCATTATCTATACACAGCGGGGAGAGTTCAGAGAGGCGATTGATTACTTCAAGAAGGCACTTGCCTACTCAGAAGACCGCGACGATATTTACTTTAACATTGGCCTGGCTTACCAAACCTGGGGCAAGGTGGCATCGGCTGTGAAGTATTATAAAAAATGTGTAGAGCTGAACCAGGAAAATGAGGCGGCTATGCAGGAAATACTATACTGCCTGGATGTAACCAACTCTGTTAGCGAGCATGTGCCGTTCTTTCAGAAGTTCGTGGATGATGACCCTTACTCGCATGTAGCCTGGTTTAACCTGGGCAACGTTTACAATAAGCTTGGCACCTACGAGAAGGCTATTGCCGCCTACGATTATGCTACTATTATTCGTCCTGACTTTATCACGGCTTATAATAACATGGCAAATGCCTTAGTATACGTAGGAGATTATCCCAAAGCGATAGATGCCTTCAACGCCATGATAGAGCATGGAGCACCCACAGCCGAGATCTATTGCAACATAGGCGAGTGCTATGAGAAGCTACAGCAATGGGACCTGTCGCGGCGCTATTACCAGAAGTCTGTGGACATGGACCCTGAAATGGATGAGGCCTGGTTCGGGATTGGTGTGATACTGGATGCGCAGGGCAAATGGTATGAGGCAGTTCATTTCTTTAAAAAGGCAGTAGAGCTTTACGACGATAGCACCGACTACTGGGTAGCACTGGCTGCCGCCGAGTATCATGTTGGGCATGTGGTGTCGGCGCTGGAGAGTTATGAGCGTGCCGCTGAGATACAGCCGGAAGATAAGAACATCTACCTCAACTGGTCGATCATACTGTTTGAGCAGGGCAACTTTGAGGAGGCCACAGATATTATTTTAAATGCCATAGAACTGCAGCCAAACGAAGCAGAGCTGTATTATCGGGCCTGCGCCTATATGCTTTCCGCAGGAAAATACCGCGAAGCTTACAATTATTTGGAAAATGCGTTAATTTTGGACTTCGACAAACACAAACTGCTGTTCGAGTTCTTTCCTGAGCTGGAATCGCAGCGTGCATTAGCTCGATTAATTGATCAGTATCGCAAATAAAACCACATGAACTACACGCTGAGTAACATACCCGAACGTGACGCTAAACCACGCGAACGCGGCTACACCATGGCCATGGACAAAGGTCTTAGCTTACGAGAGGTAGAAGACTTCCTGGAGGTAGCAGGAGACTATGTTGACATTGTAAAGCTAGGTTGGGCTACGTCGTACGTAACGCCTAACCTTAAAGAGAAGCTGGAAATTTACAGAGCAGCCGGTATCCCTACTTATTTTGGAGGTACTTTATTTGAAGCGTTTATTGTGCGCAATCAGTTCGAAGACTACCGCCGTGTGCTGGATCAGTTCGGGATGACCTATGCTGAAGTATCAGACGGCTCTCTTGACATGGCGCATGATGAGAAGTGCGAGTATATTGCAAAGCTATCAAAGCAGGTAACTGTACTATCAGAGGTTGGTTCTAAAGATGCCGAAAAGATTATACCGCCCTACATGTGGATAAAGCTGATGAAGGCTGAGTTAGAAGCTGGTGCCTGGAAAGTAATAGGCGAGGCTCGTGAGGGAGGTAATGTAGGCTTGTTCCGCTCTACCGGCGAAGTCCGCAGCGGTCTTGTAGAGGAGATTCTGACACAGATACCTTTTGAGAAAATACTGTGGGAAGCGCCACAGAAAGCGCAGCAGGTATGGTTTATCAAGTTGTTAGGTGCAAATGTAAACTTAGGCAACATTGCTCCTAGCGAAGTTATACCGTTAGAGACTATTCGTTTAGGATTGCGTGGCGATACATTCAGCCATTTCCTAGACATGGAAAAGCCTTGCTAAGAAATTAAAGTATTAAGACTAAAGTATAAATTGCCCGTGAGGTGTGGCCGCACGGGCAATTATTATATATGGCCATAGCTGCATACGTATAGCTTAACACAATTTATGGAAAGAAGATCCTTACGAGAGTATCTGTTGCTGTTTGCCAAAGGCGTAGGTATGGGCGCCGCTGATGTGGTGCCAGGCGTATCTGGTGGTACCATTGCTTTTATAACGGGCATTTATGAAGAGCTGCTAGGTTCTATTCGGTCCGTTAATGGCGAGGCCATCAAGCTGCTGCTGCGCTTTAACCTGTTAGGTTTTTGGAAGCACATTAACGGTAATTTCCTGCTTGTGCTGTTGGCGGGCATTGGCTTGTCATTCGCCTCGCTTTCCAGGTTGATCTTATACCTTTTGGAAAACTACCCCGAAATGCTTTGGTCATTCTTCTTTGGGTTGATCGTCGCTTCTGCCGTGGTGGTAGCAAAGCAAGTTACCCGTTGGACACCGGGAGTAGTCATTGCAGGATTGTTGGGCGCGGCCATCGCCTATTATATAACAGTGGCCACGCCAGGGCAGACGCCTGAAGCTTACTGGTTTATTTTCTTATCCGGTGCCATTGCCATCTGCGCCATGATTTTACCAGGCATATCAGGCAGTTTTATACTTGTACTGTTGGGGAAGTATGAATACATCATGCTTGCTCTTAAAGATTTTAGGATAAGCATAATTCTTACGTTTGCGTTAGGTTGTATTGCCGGTATACTCTCTTTCTCGCATGTCATCAACTTCATGCTTAAGAGGTACTATAACATAACCATCTCGCTGCTTACAGGCTTTATGGTAGGCTCTCTAAACAAAGTATGGCCCTGGAAAATCACCACGCAAATATACACTGACCGCCATGGCGTAATAAAGCCGCTGGCACAGGACAATGTTTTGCCCGGCAACTACGAAGCATTAACAGGCCATGAATCATACTTGGTATATAGTGTGGTGCTTGCCATTTTCGGTTTCCTGCTTGTGTACCTCATCGATTATTTTACAACAGACCATACATCAGAATTATAAGCAAATAAAAGCAGTACTATGCGTAAATTCGGACTAATCGGTAAAAAGCTGGGGCACTCTTTCTCTAAGAAATATTTTACAGAGAAGTTTGAGCGTGAAGGTATCACTGATGCAGCTTACGAACTGTACGAAATACCGCAGATAGAAAACCTGCCATCTTTGCTGGAGCAGGAACCAGAGTTGGTGGGGCTGAATGTAACAGTGCCATATAAAGAGCAGGTACTACCATTTTTAGATGCCTTGGATAGTGCCGCCGCCAGTATAGGTGCTGTAAATACAATCAAAATAAGGGAGGGGCAAAGTATAGGTTATAACACAGACTATATCGGCTTTAAAACTACGCTGGAGGATTTTTATCCAGAGCAGCAAAGAGAGCAGGCATTAGTGCTGGGTACAGGAGGGGCCGCTAAAGCTGTTTGGGCTGCTTTAAATGCGTTGAATATACCATTCAAGCGAGTTTCGAGAAATGAGGCTGAAGGGCAGTTGACCTATGCCCAACTTGGCCCGGAAATAGTAGCAACACACAACCTGATCATCAATACAACACCATTAGGAATGTTCCCGGAGGTGAAGGAAGCGCCAACGCTATCTTTTAATAGTATAACATCGAAACATTATGTTTATGATTTGGTGTACAATCCGGAGTATACGCTTTTGATGCAGAAATGCGCAGAGAGAGGAGCTAATACAATAAATGGCCTGCCCATGCTCCATGCACAGGCAAATGCAGCCTGGCAGGTTTGGAATGCTTAAATTTAAACAGTACAATTGTAGTTAAAGTACGAAGTGCAGAATTAGTGCAACTTTTTACTAGGGTACTAGCGTAAAAGGATTACATACTGATCCTATCCCACTATCATGACGTTGTTACATACCCTGAAACAGAAGACGCACGTCTTCAACACGGAAATCTATGCGCTATACTTATCGTATCGTGACAACCGTGTGAGATGGTACGTGCAGGTGCTGCTTGCTATAGCCATTGGTTATGCCCTCAGCCCCTTAGATCTGGTGCCTGATCTTAATCCGGTGCTGGGTTATCTGGATGATGTGGTAATTGTAGCTTTGACGCTAACTATGTCTTACGGTTTCTTAACAAGAAGTGTACGGGATGAGGCGAGGCTACAGGCATACGAAGAGATGAGTCAGGAAAACGAAAAATCAATTTTGGCATTAAAAGTGATAGGATATACTTGGGTGCTGCTATTGACGCTGATTGCGCTTGTATTTTACAAGTTTATATTTTTAG
>NZ_JBHTLD010000139.1:0-13609 GCF_042678745.1 Pontibacter rugosus
TAAGTAGTACAAGGCACATAATCTGATCAATATGTTTCAGGTGAATTAAACATGATAAATATGAAAAGCATTAAAATTAATCTTTCGATAATAGCTGTTATAGCCGTTTTGCTTTCCTCTTGTGCGGGCACTGGAGGTGGAATGAACAAAACTACAAAAGGTGGCGTAATTGGTGCCGGTTCTGGTGCCGTAGTAGGTGGTGTGGTAGGCAGAATAGCTGGTAACACTGCTGCAGGTGCCATTATAGGTGCTGCTGTTGGTGGTACTACTGGTGCTCTTATCGGTAGAAGAATGGACAAGCAGGCAGAAGAGCTTCGTCGTGACCTGGAAGGCGCTAATGTAGAACGTGTAGGCGAGGGTATTAAAATTACGTTTGACTCAGGTATCTTATACGCAGTGAATTCTGCAGAACTACAAGCTAGCGCTAAAACAGAACTTACGCAGTTAGCTGAAACGCTGAAGAAGTACCCAGACACTAACATACTAATTGAAGGACACACAGATAATACTGGTAACCGTTCTATCAACCAACCTTTGTCTGAGCGTCGTGCACAGTCAGTGTCCAGCTACCTTTCTGGTATGGGCGTAGATCGTGGCCGTATGACTACAACAGGTTATGCTGATGACCAACCAATTGCTGATAACAGCACGGAAGCTGGCCGCAGACAAAACCGCCGTGTAGAGATTGCCATCTTTGCAAACGAGAAAATGAAGAAGGCCGCCGAGCGCGGAGATTTATAAGAATATTAAGTAGTAGATTGATTGGATAATTGGTGATTTTACCAGCTGCGCGGGGGCGCAGCTGGTTTTTTTTATGCCCTTTTGTGTAGCTGCTACTGCCGCAGCAAAAGTAACCTATCTATACTTGGCCAGCACGTTATTCTTAGCCTAGCAAGAATTCATGTATGAAACAGAGACTGCTGTAATAGGCTTTATAAATATACCTGCACTCATAATAGTCCCTTGTGGCAACAGCAATAAGGTATATCAAAAGAGTTGTACTGAGCTTTACGTTCGCTTGCTAAGTACAAAGGCTATAGACATGGTAATTAAGGCGCCAACAAATGCAAGGCCTAAATCCTTTTGAGCATCCCACATGTCGCCTTGCATTCCTAAAAAGACTTTGCCCTTTTGTTTACCGCCATACACCCAATCCGCAACTACCCATTCTGCTAGTTCATAGAGCGCGCTTGTTGATAATATAATCTCTATAGGTAACAGATAGCTGTATAAGCGCCTTACCCGAAGGCCATTAGCCAGCACTTCGTGTATAGGGTAGGCAAGCAGGAAACCATAACCGAAATGCACTATACGATCGTAGTGGTTGCGCTGCAAACCATATTCCTGCTTTAGCCAATCTCCAAATGGATTGTTGGCATACTGAAACTGGCTGCCATATACATGCAGTAGCAAAAACAGGAATATGAGTGTGTAGCTTATGTTTGAGAACCGGAATATGTTGTAAAATGCTATCAGGAAAATTATAACGGACAGTGTTAGTATATTCTCTGCTAACCAGTTGGCACGGTCGGGAGTTGTAAGGCCGGTGTAAATCCAAAAGCCAAGGAAAAGGGCACTGTAAGCAAGGTGCAGCGGCTGTTTGAGGTATGTTTGCTTGTCTTCAGGTTTGGTAGTCATGGGTATAGCTTAGTGCTCGGGCGGTATATATGGTGTTACCGCAGGTAAAACTCCGAGTGTATACGGATGGTTTTGGAAAACAGAACTTTCTTTAACTCCGAAACAAGCCAGTAGGCTATAGTTTTAAGTATGTGCAATAGCATCAGTAAAAAGGACAAAGCTTTTGCTACTAAACTGCTGCGTTAAGAAGTGCTACAGTAGGCAACTGAAATGGTAGTGGCTATGCTAAAATTAGCTTGGAGCTTGTTTAAATTTTGTTTTGCAAGGGTAAAGCTGCTAAATGTTCTGACAAAGCGGTTTTAGAGCTTCATAGCAGCGCTATGGGGCGAGAAAAGCGTGACGCCAGGTTCCTTTACAGGCTTTTGCAGCGCAAAGTATAAATTTTAAACATGCTCTTAAGCCAAAAAGCTTTGCTGAAAGGCTACAAGTCTGATAGGGTTATCAAGTGGGGCTTGAGTAGGATCACAATGGTAGCCAAACATATCAACTCCATTCATGTATGGCAACAGCTTTTTGTAATACGTATGGCCTGTATTCTCAGGATTGAAGGTAATATCGTGAAAAACGCAGGTTTTCTTTTCAGGCATACGATCCAACTTATCGAATAATACTTCCGGTTTAGCCAAGTCCCCTGAATAGGCAATGCGGGTTGTGTCGCTATCAAAAATATAGGCGTAACTCTGGAATCCTTCTGAGTGCATGCCAAAGGTATCAACACAGCTTATGTTCTCGAACTGCTCCAGCGGTACAAATTCGGCGTATTTATCTGGCTCTTTTAACTGTATCTCCAGAAAGCGAAACAGCTGTTGCTTAAACTGCTCAGATGGGTAAAGTATAAGGGGGCGTTCAGCTTTCTCAATAATGTTTTTGTAAAGCAATAAGTTAGCCAGGCTGCCGCAGTGGTCGTTGTGCAGGTGAGTTAGTATGATATGGTTAACTTCCTTTGTCAGGTCCTTTTTCACCAGCTCCTGAAACACGGTAAAGCCGCAATCAATCAGAAGATTAATTCCCCCGAACTCCAGTATAGCTGCTGAATTGAGATAATCGGTGTCAAAGGCACCGCCTGTACCTAGAAACTTTATTTGCATAAGCATGAAAGGCCCTTAAAGAGCATAAGAAGCATAATCATGAAGTATAGCGTTGAAACAATAAAATAGTTGTCTAAATTTAATATTGCTTATTGATTTCTTAATGTTAGAGGCCAGCTGCTTATTAACTAAGCTTCTTTTGAGGCAGGTATAAGGTGTTTTAACAGAAATAAAGCGTGTTCGTAAAGTATAATCTCTAACAGATATACTAATGGAAGCACACGCACTACCCGCAGAAGAGAAGACGTTACTAACGCATAAGTTGCTGAACCAGTCTTACAAGTGGTTAACCCTCGACAGCCGCCGCACTCCAATGCATGAACTTATCTCTACCATGCTTTCGCACCGCACCAACCATGCCGATGAAGTGAAGGCATACAATACCATGTTGGAGCGTTTTGTTGATTGGGAAGGCGTTATACAGGCAGATGAAGCGGAGCTGGCAGATGCTATTCAAACCACACGATACCCTGGCCAGAAAGCACCGCAGATACAGCAAACGCTGCGGCGGATAAAAGAGGAACAGGGCCAGGTAAGTATAGATTTTCTGAAGGATATGCCGGTGGAGGAGGCTATGCACTGGCTTACCAGCTTACCGGGTGTAGGCTTAAAAACTGCTACTTTGCTGCTGCTCTTTAACTTTAAGAAACCGGTTTTACCTGTCGATACGCATGTGTTCCGGGTAAGCCAGCGGGTAGGATTGATAGGGGCTAAGGTAACAGCAAATAAAGCCCATGCTATACTTTTGGGTATGCTGCCTAAAGATGCCGTAGAACTATTTAACTTTCATAAGCACCTGTTCTGGCACGGGCAGCGCATCTGTACCTTTTACAGTCCTAAATGCCAAGACTGCGTGCTCAGCGGCATCTGCAATTATTTTAAAGACGTACGGGAAAAAGGGATTGACAAAGCAGCCTAATATAAATTACTGCTAAACATACCACACCTCATCAGGCGACAGCAGAACCGAGAGCATATCTCCTGCTTTTACCTCACTGCGCCCTGCCGTTACCATAAGAGTACCTTCCGGAAACATAATTTCTATCTGGTAATAACTGCCATGGAAAGATACCTTTTGCACCCTTCCTGCATTAGGTTTGATTTTAGTAGCAGCAGCTATCTTTAGGCTCTCCGGCCGGATCAAAGCTTGTTTGCCCTCTGCTGCCTTTACAGGCGCACCTGTAAGCTTTGCGGCCAATGCTGTACTTATCAAGTTATACTTGCCAAACAGTGCCGCTGCATATTCATTAACGGGCTGCCTGTATATCTGCTCTGGTGCACCCTGCTGCAACAAGCTTCCATCTTTTATCACTAGTATAGCATCAGCCCAAGGCAGGGAGTCCAGTGGGTCGTGTGATACCATGATGCAGGTGATCTGTAGCTTCTCCCCAATATCCTGGATAACCGATTTTAGAATGTTTTTATGTACAGGGTCCAGGTTCGAGAAGGGTTCATCAAGCAGGAACAATTTGGGCGAGGTAGATAGCAGCCTTGCCACGGCCACCCGCTGTTTTTCGCCACCAGAAAGTTGGTCTGTTCTGCGCTTTAGCAAATGGCTGATGCGGCATACCTCGTGCAGCGTTTCAGCTTCGTCTGCATCAAGTGTATTAGCATATTTTAGCACCTGCTCTACCCGCAAAGATTTTGGAAGCTCAAAATGCTGCGACAGGTAAGCAATGCCAGCGTGACCCGGCACCAGCTTTTCTGCCGGACCTTCTACCAATTCACCCTCAAAAAAGACATGGCCTGTGTCAGGTTGGGCGAGGCCTGCTATCACTTTTAGCAGCGTACTTTTACCGGAGCCTGTTTCTCCTGCAATAGCTATATTTTGAAACTCCTGCTGCTTAAAGCTAATGTTGTGCAACACTACACCTCTTTCAGTTTCTATACTTATGCCAGAAACATCTAAAAAACTAGAACCTGTGGGTGCTATGATGGCTGGTGCTGGCTTGGGCTGGCCAGAGGAGCAGGAAGAGTTACGCATATACATTTACTTTCCCGCAAAGGTACATAAGGCTTTACAGAATAATAGCAGGAATAGCTGAGATAGTAGCGCTTGCTTTAAAGTATGGCAGGGGATGAATTTGTATCAGAAGTAATCGGAGAGTTACAGCTTACTTACTCTCAAGTGGTAGCGCCTGTTTAGAGTTAGGTTTGCTGCCAAAGCAGGAAACTCAACAAATGTAAGAAAAGCGATGCCGATGCAGCATATATGTGCCGTTTCTTCAGAAGTTATGCCTCAAGTTTTAGCAGAACGTATACAATAGCAACTAGTAGTACTATAACTGTAAATGTATACTTCCGCTGCTGGTGCTTTCTTATATAGCCGTCCTTCTTCATGTCCCAGTCGCAAAGCATTTCAATAAGTACATAATGCAGATTGAATACAAAATCAATCCAATCGTAGCTTTCATTTGCCTTTCTTTTATTTGCGACCATGACTTTCTTTTGCTTATAACGCTTCAGGGTTGCAAACTTCTTACGCTGGTATTCTGGGGAGATACTCCTGGCTAAGAGTTCATCCTTTGCCTGCTCAACAGCCAAGGGGTTCCAATTATCCGGGAAGCTAGCTATTTCAATTAGCTCGTCGGTTTCTCGTTCTGCTATTGGAGGCTTAAAATCCATACTTGTGATTTCTGAGAATGATCTTTATGTAAGCGGAGTGAGAGTTTGTCAGGCGGCACTTTAACCCTCCTGCCGTAAAATCAGAAGCTAAATTTAGCAGTAGCTTAACTTTATTTCAGCCTCGCTCACTTCCAGCTTAGCAGCACGGCCACATACCAACGCCAGGTTAAGCGGCTCATGCCCTACCGGAAAACCATAGCACACGGGGTAGTTATACTTGCCGGTGTGCTCCAGTATTATCTCGTAAGCTGTCTTGCCAAATGGAATGGCATTGTCGTTCATGTCACTCATGTCGCCGATAACAAGCCCTGCCAGGTTAGCAAGTTTACCGCTCCGGTCGAGGTGCACCATCATGCGGTCGATGTGGTAGAGGTACTCATCCAGGTCCTCCAAAAACAGAATTTTGCCTTCAGTGCTGATATCAGAGCGGGTGCCGGTAAGCGTGTGCAGCATAGAGAGGTTGCCACCAACTAAAAGCCCGCTGCCAGTGCCAGTGCGGTTAAATGGATGTGCTGCTGCTCTATAAACCAACTCTTCCCCAAACAAAGCCCGGCGCAGCGTTTCAATTGATTCGGATGTGCCCTCTTTATGAAATAACACTGGCATGATGGCATGTATACTTGGCAGCCCTAAAGTATGGATTTGGCTGTGCAGTGCTGTAACATCGCTAAAGCCTACCAGCCATTTTGGGCACTTTTTAAAACTGGTAAAGTCTACCTGATCGATAATACGGGTGGTGCCGTAGCCGCCACGGGCACATACTATCGCTTTTATACTTTCATCATCCAGCATCTGCTGCAGGTCTTGCAGGCGCAGGGCATCGTTGCCGGCAAACTGGTTATAGCTGGCACCTATAGTTTGCCCCAGCACTACTTTCAGTCCCCAATTTTCAAACGCCTGGATAGCTACTGCTATTTCTGGTTCGGTTATTTTACGCGCAGTGGACAGAATGGCGATTTTATCGCCGGGGCAAAGTGCTGGGATCATATTTATACTTGTTATAAGCTATGGGCTAAGATATAGCTTTTGAGCTAGACTTGCGAACATGCCTTTTTTTAGCCAATTTCGGACATATTTTAAAGAAACCTGAGTCACAGGATCATATAAAGGAACTGAAGTAGAAGCAGCTCATAGCTGCGTCCGGATTGGATTTATACTTTCCCCTTGCTTGATAGCTTGTCTCACATTGCCCGAATTAACTCAACCTATAGCCTTTTATGACAGAAGTACACAAAAAGAAGTCCGGCATAGACAAGTTTTTGTCGGTGGTGGAGCGCATCGGAAATGCCCTGCCACACCCTGCCACTTTATTTGCCGGTTTTGCCTTGCTGGTGGTCATCCTGTCCTGGATAGCCAGTCAGTTTGATATGGCCGTAACGCACCCGGGCACTGGCGAAACCATTACGCCTTTCAACCTACTCTCCACCGAAGGGCTGCACATGATCCTGACCCGGATGGTTACCAACTTCACCGGTTTTGCGCCTTTGGGTACTGTGCTGGTATCGTTGCTGGGTATCGGTATAGCCGAAGGTACAGGTTTGATAGGAGCCGTTTTGCGCCTGGTGGTACTGTCGTCGCCGAAGCGCCTGCTTACATTTGTTATCGTTTTTGCGGGTGTTATCTCTAATACGGCCTCTGAGGTTGGTTATGTGCTGCTGGTGCCGTTGGCAGCAGTTATTTTTCTGGCAGCAGGCCGCCACCCATTGGCTGGTCTGGCAGCAGCTTTTGCCGGTGTATCGGGTGGGTATAGCGCCAACCTGCTCCTGGGTACTGTAGATCCGCTGTTGGCGGGTTTATCTACAGAGGCAGCCAGAATTATTGATCCGGCTTATGCGGTTAATCCGGCAGCCAACTACTATTTTATGGTTGTATCTACTTTTCTGATTGCAGGCTTAGGCACCTGGGTCACTGAAAAAGTAGTAATACCTAGGTTAGGAGAGTATGAGGGCGAAGAAAAACCTCAAAGTATAGACCGCCTGAACCCACAGGAAAAACGTGGTATACTATACGCAACCATTGCCATTCTGCTGATGGTTGCCTTTATACTGGGCGGCCTTATCCCGGAAAACGGTTACCTCCGCGATCCTGAGACAAACGAAATCCTGCACTCGCCCTTTATGTCAGGCATTGTGGCTTTTATCTTTTTGCTGGCTGGTATAGCGGGTATAGCTTATGGTATCGGGGCCAAAACCATTAAAAACGACAGCGATGTAATGCGCGGCATGGCCAAATCGATGGAAACGCTGGGCTCTTATATTGTACTGGTATTTTTTGCAGCTCAGTTTGTGGCTTACTTTAACTGGACCAACCTCGGGCTTATACTTGCCATCAACGGGGCTGATGTGCTAAAAACAATGGGGTTGAGTGATATCCCGCTGATGATTACCTTTATACTTGTAGCTGCGATGCTAAACTTAGTGATGGGTTCTGCTTCAGCCAAGTGGGCCATCATGGCACCCGTGTTTATACCTATGTTTATGCTGCTGGGCTATACACCGGAGTTTACGCAGGTAGCCTATCGTATAGGTGATAGCGTGACAAATATTATTTCCCCTATGATGTCTTACTTTGCCTTGATTGTAGCCTTTATCCAGCGCTACGACAAAAATGCAGGTATCGGTACGGTTATCTCTACAATGCTGCCGTACACGTTTGTCTTCCTGATCGGCTGGATTATACTGCTCGTGATCTGGATTCTGCTAGGTCTGCCAATTGGGCCGGGTGCAGAGATGTATATGCCATAAAGTTACCAATTGATCTAAGAACCTGATTCAACTTTATACTTTGCAAGCGAAGTTGAATCAGGCTAAAACAGAAAGGCCGCAGGTACTTTACCTGCGGCCTTTCTGTTTTAGAACACTGAGCATACATGGAGCAAATGTATTGCTCATGCCCGGATGAAGGAAAGTGAATTTACTTTATCAGCTTAAAGCCCAGGCTGGCAATAAACTGTTCGTTCCTAATTTTCCCTCCGCTTTGCTGATTTGTGTTGGTATACTTGCGGTTGATATTTTCATAGCGGAAATCAAGCGTCAGGTTACCTATATCTACATATCTACACCCACACCAGCCTGGTAGCCCCAGTCGGAGTTGGCAAAACGATCCTTGATATTGCTGCCTTCCTGCTTCGCCGTAATAAGGGTAGAGGCAACAGGGCCTGCCTGCACTCGTGCCACCTTGAAAAAATTGTAGCCTATCAGCAGCGGCACATCCATGCGGTTAAAGCGAAACTTCTCTACATACACATTGGTGCTGTTGGCATTATCGGTAACCTCTACTTTACCTCCTGAGGAAGCAAGTATAAACTCGGGCTGCAATACTACATTCAATATATTTAGGCGGGCAAAAGCACCTACATGGTAACCTGTTAAGTTGTCGGCCTCAGTATACTGAAGCGGATCGTTCCGCAACTCTTTCAAAGACACGTTAGAGGAACTAAGCCCTCCTTTAACTCCTGCCTGAAATATTTGTGCCTGTGCTGCCATATTGATAATCAGCACAGTTGCTAAAGTAAAAAGAACCTTCTTCATAGTTTTCTCAAAAGTTGAATGGGGTGCTGCTGTAAGCTGCTAACGTCAAATCCGTGATAGCTTATACGTTAGTACATAAAAAAAAGAAGCCGCACTTAAGGCACGGCTTCTTTTCTATCTTCTATTCGGTAGTAGTAATATCAGGGATAATTATTTACATCTCACCTTAAACAAAATATCCCTTAGAGTAGATGACGCAAATGTAGCCACAAAAATAATACCGGAAAGTTAAATTCTGCGGAATGTGTATTTTCGGGCCTTATAAGTCATTTTATATAGACGAACAGGCTTTTTCTTGCTTCTGATTTTCAGTAACACAGCACCTGCGGTTTTTGGTAGAATAAGAAGGTGAGCGGGAACAAAAGTAGTACTGCTAAAGTATGGCAGTGGCTTCTATTTCTACCAGAAGTTCGGGATTTATGAGTGCCTGCACCTGCACCATTGTAGAAGCTGGTTTTATGGCACCAAACACTTCTCCGTGCGCACGGCCTACTTCTTGCCACTGGTTAATGTCTGTTACATAGATGCGTGTGCGTACTACGTGATGTAGGGCAGCACCGGCTTGCACTAGTGCCTGCTCTATCTTCTGAAGTATAAACAGGGTCTGCTCATAGGGGTTTGCCTTGCCTATAACCTCTCCGCTACTGTTGGTGGCGGTGGTGCCGGCTACTTCTACTATGTTACCAACGCGTACTGCACGGCTGTAGCCAACAATGTCTTCCCAAACTACACCTGAAGAAATATTTTTTCTTTCCATAGTTGATGCTTTAGTTTCGTATACTTCCTTAGTCCAATAATGGGAAAAACATTTCATTTATTTCCCATTCATAATTCATAATTTTGAATTCATCATTTCTGTACCATGCGCCTCAGAACCAAACCTGTACTTTGTAATTACTACGTTACTTATCGCTGTAATGCAAAGTGCTCGTTCTGCGATATTTGGGAGCGGCCTTCGCCTTACATCACCCTGCAGGATGTAGAACAGAACCTGCGCGACCTGAAGCGACTGGGGGTGGAGGTGATAGACTTTACAGGCGGCGAGCCGCTGTTGCACCGGCAGATAGACCAGATGCTGGGTATGGCCCACGACATGGGTTTTATCACCACGCTTACCACCAATGGTATGCTGTACCCCAAACTGGCAGAGCGGCTGAAAGGAAAAGTAGATATGCTGCACTTTTCACTCGACTCCCCAAACCGGGAGGAGCACGACACAGGACGTGGGGTAGCTTGTTTCGATTTTGTGATGGAGTCGATAAAAGTGGCGCGGGAGCTGGGGGAGCGGCCCGATATACTGTTCACCGTTTTTCGGCACAACCTGCATCAGTTAGAGGAGCTATATCAAAACATCATACTTCCGAATAAACTGGTGCTTATACTTAATCCGGCCTTTGAGTACAACGATGTGGCCACTGGCGAGCAACTGACAGAAGAGGAGCTAACCTTCCTAAGCGACTTTGGAAAGCGCAAGCAAGTATACCTGAACGAAGGTTTCGTGCAGCTGCGCCGTGACGGAGGTAACCGGATAGAAAAGCCCGTTTGCAAAGCCGCCAGCACCACCTTGGTTATATCGCCCGAAAATGAGCTGGTTTTACCCTGCTACCACCTTGGAACCAAAAGTTTTCCTATACAGGGTAAGTTGCACGAGCTATACCTAAGCCAGGAGGTAGAGGAGTTAAAGCGGCTTGAAGGCAGGCTGCCAGCTTGTGAAGGCTGCACGATAAACTGCTATATGCAGCCCAGCTTTGCCGTAGAGCTAAACAAGTATTTCTGGAAGTCTCTGCCCAGCACTATCAAGTATAACTACCTGAAAGGTACCTGGAAAAGAATGCTCCCATTTAACAACTAGCTTTGTTTTTGACCCATCAGCTTTTAATCAATCATTCAAAACTCAGTCATTCAAAATTAGAAATATGCCAGTTATACTTCCGGTAAAAGGTGTGGCGCCACAGTTAGGCGAGTCCTGTTGGATTGCCGAAAACGCTACGATTGTAGGTGATGTAACCATGGGCCGCGATTGCTCTGTGTGGTTCAATGCTGTGATTCGCGGAGATGTGAACAGCATCCGCATTGGTGATAAAACCAACATACAGGATGGAGCCGTGATCCATTGTACTTACGAGAAAGCTGCCACCACTATCGGCAGCAATGTGTCTATTGGGCACAATGCCATTGTGCATGGCTGCACCGTGCAGGATAATGTGCTGATAGGAATGGGCTCTATTGTAATGGATAATGCGGTGGTGCAGAAGAATTGCATTGTAGCAGCTGGAGCTATCGTGCTGGAGAACACAATCTGCGAGTCAGGATGGATTTATGCCGGTATTCCTGCTAAAAAGGTAAAGCAGCTGAGCGAAGAACAGGTGGCAGGGCTGGAGAAAGTAGCCAACAACTACAAGATGTACAGCGGTTGGTTTACTGAGGAAAAATAAAGTCTATGGCAGCTGCTGCGTAACCTGCCTATGCAGCAGCTGTAGCTTTTCTTCTGGCAGTTCCTGCTGTAGCTTCTCAAAAAACACACGCTCTTCCTGCCGGATGTGCTGCTCCAGTAGCTGGCCTATTTCATGCAACCTGTCTGGCAGGTCATTTTCTTCTGCCTGTGGTAGTGCAAGTATAAGTTGCTGTAACAGATGATGCGCTGCCTGGAGTGCCGCTGCCTGCTGCTTTAGTTCTTCTGAAGTATGGGCTGCAAGTATAAAAACGGTCTGCTCTTCCAGCTCAAAGTGCGCCAGCAGGTGCTCTTTGAGGTAGTTAATTATATAAACCCGTTTTGCAGCAGGTGTGGTGGGCATGCCTTTGTAAGGTGGTGCGCCGTGTTGCAGCAGCCTCGCTGTCAGCAGACCACCGTGATGCTGTCTGGATATCGGAACAAGGCTCGGGTGTCGCTTCATGGTTAGCTGATCTCTTCGCGGGCTTCTTCGCGTACGGTTAGCAACACCCACTCCACACGACGGTCTGATTTCTCCAGCACGCGCACATCGTAATTGCCAAAAGTAGCCACTTCGTTCAGGTTCTCAGGTATCTGTCCGTACAGTACGTTCATCAAGCCGCCCACCGTTTCGTAATCTTCTCCTTCCGGTAAAGCGTAGGGCAGAAAATCGTTGGCATCCGGCACAGAGGCAGAGCCATTCACCTTATATTCAAAGTCGCTGATGCGCTCTACCAGCGGCGCCTCTTCGTCATACTCATCTTGAATCTCTCCCACTAGCTCTTCAATAATATCCTCTATAGTTACGATGCCCGACACCCCGCCAAATTCATCGGTAGCCACTGCCAAATGCAGGTGGCGGCGCTGGAACTGCTTAAGCAGGAGGTTGATTTTCTTCGTTTCAGGAACAAAGTAAGCCGGGCGCATCAGTTTGTCGATCACAATAGGCTCACCCAGGCGCATTATGCTGAGGATATCCTTTACATACAGGATACCCACAATATTGTCGATGTTGCCGTCGTATACAGGCAGGCGCGAGTATCCTTCATTGAATATAGTCTCCATCAGTTCCTGCTCCGATATGTGGACATCGATAGCCGTTACTTTGGTACGTGGCACCAGTATCTGCTTTACCATACGCTCATTAAACTGAAACACATTTTCCATCAGTTCGTGATGTTCGTCCTGTATAGCGCCGCCTTCTACGCTTTGCTCAAAAAGCAGGCGAAGCTCATCAGCGCTGTGCACCTCGGCACCATGCATGGCCTGGATACCAAAGCCACGCAGCACCAGGTTAGCAAGGCCATTTAGCATCCATATAAACGGGCTGAACAAGATGTAAAAGAAACGCAGCGGAAAAGCAGTGGCCAGTGTGGTAGCCTCAGAGCGCTGTATGGCAAGTGATTTAGGAGCCAGTTCGCCAAACACAATGTGCAACACTGTAATGATGGCAAAAGATATAGGCAAGGCAATGCGATGTGCTAATTCATCTCCGCCAACAAAGCCAAAGAACTCCATTATGTTGATCACGATCTGTGAAACTACGCTTTCGCCTATCCAACCCAAGCCCAACGAGGCAAGTGTTATTCCAAGTTGTGTAGCCGAGAGGTAAGCATCCAGGTGGGTGAGCATGTTATGCGCCAGCTTTGCCATTGCGTTGCCTGTCTGCGCCTTCAGCTCAATCTGCGAAGCGCGTACTTTTACGATGGCAAACTCTGCCGCCACAAAAAAACCGTTTAGCAGAACGAGGAATATTGTCAGGAGTACGTCTAGGATCATAGTTTATTTTTCGAGCTGCGTGTATCAGCCAAGCTGTAAAATTAACTAAAATACGTACGCAAGCTACACATGTATATGTTATCCATATTATATACTTTGTAAACAGAGTCTGTCTGCCTGATTAGGGCCTCAAACAAAAAAAGGTACTACATGAGTACCTTTTAAAGTGATATGGTTAATACCTATAAGGATAGTTGCGTAGCGGCAGCTGACGGTACCTCAAATAGCTCTCGAGCGTTATCTTCCGACAACTTTGCCAAAAAGATACTTTTAGCCTCTGCCTCGGATATGATATTATACGTGATTGTATCGGTTTCTAGAAAAGGATTGCAGAAAGAGTAAATGTACTCATCATCAAAGGTCCTGTAAATAATATGAAAATTATGCTTCTCATCCCGCATCAATTTGATGGCTCTAAACACATGATCAATGCTTCTGCCGCACTCGGTACGTAGCGTTTGTTCTGGTTGAATGTTTAAGCTCTTTTTCATATCTAATTATCATATTAATACTTTTAT
>NZ_JBHTLD010000140.1:0-13497 GCF_042678745.1 Pontibacter rugosus
GCTTGGCATGATTACAGGAACTCAGAATTTTCCCTTTTACAAATTATTGCAAATTTTGGCAGCCACTTCCTTAGTTGTTATTACTCCAGCGAAACCTACTCGGCTCATTTTCAAAATACTCTTACTAAAAAGACTATTCTGAAAACATCCAATAGTCAAAAAACAAGATGTTGTTTGCCTCTTTTCCTTTGAAAACAAAATATACATCGTGGATACCTGTTACCTTTTTAACATTACACGATACCAAGGCCCACCGGTCACTTCCTCCGGTAAGGGGCGCTTTAACGGTTCCTATTAGTTCTCCTTCTACACTGCCCAATCTGACTTCCAGGTTCACTTCAGTATTATGCGTTGTACCAAGTCTGGCAGTGAATTTAGAGGCTCCCGTTTTCCGGAAATCGACGTCTTTTACTTTGGTGTAGGCACCGTTACGTAGGGCCGTCACGAATACACCAACTTTTTCATGCTGCATGGACTTGACCCCTTCAGACCAGGCTATGGTCTCCGCCTCGTTCATCACAAACGGGTTTAAAGGAGTCAAGCTCTTGGTAACTCCTTTCGTCATTTTCATGGGCTGGATGGTACCATCCTTTTTGAACGTCACCTCCTCCACGCTTACGGAGCGGGTAAAGCCGCCGCCGCCAGGCAGGGCCCCGTTGTGGTAGAAGAAATAGGTTTTCCCCTTAAAATCTATGACGCCTGGGTGGTTGGTAAAACTGCTGCCTTCGGTAGGCATTAAAACACCCTGGTATTTCCAGGGGCCGGTAGGGCTGGCGCTGGTGGAATAGCCGATGTGCTCCGGCAGGGGGCCTGCTGCAAACAGCAGATAGTACAACCCTTTGCGCTTATAGAGCCATGGGCCTTCTTCATAGGTGGTTGGCCGCTCCAGACTGCCTTCGCGCTTGCCAAACGATTCAACTGTGTTGGGAACTTGCACGATTTCGCCCTGGTAAGAAACCATATCTTCGTTCAGTTTGACGTAGAAACTCTTCGGGTTGCCCCAATAAAGATAGGCCTGCCCATCGTCATCCAAGAAAACCGAAGGGTCAATGTCCCCACCTCCGCTTTGGATCAAGGGTTTGCCCAGCGGATCTATGAACGGCCCGTACGGACTGTTGGCAACCGCTACCCCAATGGCCATTTGGTTATCATGGGTGGTTAACGGAACATACATGTAAAACTTACCTCCCCGTTCTATGCATTGCGGGGCCCACGCATTTATTCTTGCCCAACTGAAATCGGAATAGGCCAGTATGGCGCCATGCCATGGTCTGTCCAGTTCACCATGTCATCGGTGGTATACAACTTCCAGTCATTCATGGTAAACCAAGTAGAACCATCTTCATCGTGGCTGGTGTACAGGTACAGCTTATCGTTGTATACCATGGGTGCCGGGTCGGCTGTATAGGCGGTTTGAATGATGGGGTTTTGCGCCTGAGCGAGAAACGACACCAGACAGAAAGCACACACCAGACTGGTTGCTGTGAATATGTTGTTCATTTTTACGTCTAAATTTTTTAAAGCTACCTACAGGTTACGAAGTAGGTGGGCTGGAATAAACATACTTTTATAATTCTGTAAGCGTTTTATATACAAACAGTTGTAGGGCATAGCGAGCCTGTTGCTATTAAGTTCATGTTGTTAAAATTGTTAGTTATTCCACTGCTGTAATCTGATGTTGGATGCGAAAAAAATCAAAATCCACTTGGCCACCGTGTGTTTTGGTGGCGTAGTTGAACAGCCCGAAGCGATACCCCATAAAGTGCGGAATGGTGCATGCCATCTTCAGTGATGCCCCATTCTTAACCCATGCCTTCCCATCCAGGCTGTCATAGAAGTTCGTCACGTCTTTGCGGTTACTGAAATTACCCGCTGCCTTTAGGTACACCTTTTTCTGTCTGAGAGGCACTTTCTCCTGCTCTACCGGACTACCCGATTGGGCATTGACCACCACAATAGATTTAGAATGCTCCATATAGGTTGTTTATTTGGTAGTGGTCTACAATGTATGATAAAATAGAAGTTGCTACAAGTGGAGAAGGGTGGGAAATAAAAATTCCTTCACTCAAGTATAAGGCGGTTCCGATCTATACATGTGCTGTGTATTCATCTCATTTAAAAAACATCATACATTGTAGACCACAGCCTAAAAAACGCACTACTACCCGGCTTTCTACTAAGATTCTTCTGTCATAAATAAAGCTAAGACCGCCCCCAACTTGAACAATACAGGAATTTATCTATTTCCCGCCGTTGTTGGTATTTTCACCAATAACCAGTTCACTTAAGTAATAGCCTTAAAAAGGCGTTAGCCGCTATATCACATCGCACAAGCGAGTAACATAGCGGCTAACACACGTTTAAGCTGGCTCTGGTATGACACCACCTCCACCAGCCTTAAATCTGCTCTACAAAATCTGCAAAGACTTTTTTATGAAGTTCAAGATCTAAGTCCGGGGACAGTGATACGCGGGCAATGTAATCTTTGTCGGCTTCTTTGGTGGTGCCTTGCGTGGAAGTGGCAGGTATGGTCCAGTAGCACCCTTTTAGCTGGCCGTAGCTCACGCAGTATTTGCTTTCATGAGGGATTTCAGTGATCATCATATTGATCAGTTTATTATTGAGGTCCCGCTTGTAGGCTTCCCTTTCTTCAGCTGTGTTTCCCTTTGTAGGCAAATCCAGCGAAAACACAGATGGCGTAAACCCTTGTTCTGCCAGTTCTTCTGAAACGAAATTGATTTTGGCCTCCGGTAAGGTATCCTTTATAAAGTTTACAAACTCTCGCGTATTCCTGTAGGCAGCCTCAATGCGCTGGTTCATGGACGGCAGCTGTTCTGCCAGTATTTCCATCTGATGGTCGGTTGCCTCGTTATCGCAAAGCCTCAGGTGCTTGTCTATTTTATTCAGCAAAGCTTCGGCTTTGGTGTTTGCGACACAGTAACCGGCAGTAGCTTTTCCGCCACTCGGGAACTTAGATCCGCTGGCATATGAAATGCTCCTGATCGTGGAGAGGATTCCGTCTTTACCAACAAACTGCACATTCGGGCAGAACGTTTGGTCTAGTATAAATACCGGATCAACAGCAACACTTTCGGTTGCCGTCTTACGCGCTTTGCTCAGCGCTTCTCTTAACTTTTCGAGGTCTGGAACCTCCACTCTTGGGTTGGTTGGGATCTCAGCGATAATGTAAGGCACAGCATCCTGGCTGGCAATCTTCACCAGCACCGTGTCTATACTTTGCACCATGTCATTCTCTCCATCTACGAGTAGATCCACCACTTCCACATTATCCAGAATAGCAGCTATGCGCCTTGCCTGGTCGTTGGTGCCGCCATAGCAATTTGGCGGAACAACAAACTTGATGGCTTTTCCCGGGTGCTTTTCCAGGGCATCATGCACAAGCCCCATCATGATCGCATATTGCATGGACAGTCCGGAAGAACCAACCAGAGCGTCTGCATTTGTGCCGGTAATGCTTTTGAGTAAATCCAGCACCTGTGCTTTGTTAGCTGCGGCATCACGATGCTCCTTACCGGAAGTATATTTTCCGATCAGTTGCTGTAAGGCAGCGAAACTATTGGCCGGTGTCATGGCTATACTTTCTCTCCTTCTGACATGCTGGATTTCTGACACGTAACCATTGTTCTGTTTCCCGTTTACCAGTAAAACACTTCCAAGATCAACGTGCATACTTACATAGAAATCAATTTGTGGGGTGAGGGTAGCTTGACCAACTTCAGCCTCTTGTGAGAAGAAAACGGTGCTGCCGTCAAACGCAGGAACATCTTCTGCTTTCTCAACACGCTTTAAATCGAAGGTATACCCATACACACGCTCCAGTACTTCAGCGTCAAAGTAGGCGGGTAATTCGCCAGTATAAACAATTTGGGTGTTCTTATGCGTTAGCAAATTTTTCCTGAGAACGGCCAAAACAGGCATCGTCCGGGAGGAGAAGCTGATGACATTTTCCGGCTTCAGGTTGTGTAAGCTGGCAATTGCCCACTCCAGGATTGAAGACAAGGGATGACCTAAGCGGATATAATCGAAAGCAGTCGGTAAAGCACTAAGTGTCGCTGTTTCCGCATTACGGGCTTCAAACAAGGCCTCAAACTGCTCCAGGAATTGGGTTTTGGCTAATTGTTCATTATATATATCCAGTCGATGAGTTGTTAGCCTCAACCAGTCAGCTGGCATGTTTTCTAATACGTCTTGAATATACTTCAGCACTTTACTGTTTTCCATAATATTTGTATTGAGATAAGCCCTTAAAATAGATGGCTCAAATTTATCAAAAAAATGCTACACCACATTTGTCATAGTGTAGCACGCTGCCCGTCTAATGGCAGACCTTAACCGAATACTACTAAACAACACATTAGGTGTTATGTTCATTGCCTTCACGTAGGTGCAGCTGTAACGCAAGAAACGGTAGGCAGACCATCATGGCGCAAGCGTCCGCTTGTGTCTTTCTTTGCCAAAGGCAACCTTACATCCCCAACAGCAACATGACGATCTACTGAATTGGCCTGTAGCCAAAACAGTAGCAACGTAAGCGGACGCTTGCGCTATGATAAATATGTATTTATGCTGCATGCATACCTGCTCAACGTTAGCCAATAGCCGCCCACCGAAATACCACCTCCACCCTTAAAAACTTTGCTTCTACCCAACATTAAAAAACTATCTAAACATCACACAAGAAATATAATTTTTCTGCAATAAATTTGTGCAATCGGTTGCAAACCATAACCAGAACACCTCGTAATACACTTATTACCAACGGCTATGCATCCTGCTACTCTTCCTGTTCTTAAAGGAAGGCAGAGGTATATATTTGCCACCATCACCAGATTTTTTAGCCTTTGCGGTAGCCTCAGGTGCTCCGCTGGCTAATTGTTTTGCGATGCATAGGAGAGGCTGAAAGCAGGCTTCTATACATCATGTTAAATTGACAAAGTACTTGTGGAGCTGTGCTGTGAATTTAGCGCCTGCCAGCACTTGAAAGGATGTGCAGCAGGAGCTATAAGGTGTAAGCAACATGCGCATCTTTAAAAGATGAACCCCCAATTTTTTAAAGTTTATATGTCAACTAATTAAAACGATTATGAAAAGAAACCTATCCCTCCGAATGTCATTTCTGGGTATTATGGCGATGGTTGCCTCTGTCACGGCGAGCTGTAACGAAGATGTTGTGTTTGATCCGAAACTGCCAAGATGCGAAGTTCCGGAAATGCCTTCTTACGAGTCTTTGCCGAGCATTGAAAAGCTTCCTGACCCTTTCAAGTTTATGGACGGTTCGCGCGTGGACAGCAGAAGAGACTGGGAATGCCGCCGAGCTGAAATAGCTGCCCTGGCCCAGGAGTTTCAGTATGGCTACAAACCAAGTACGCCTTCTTCGGCAACTACAGGATCAGTTAACGGCGACACCCTCACGGTAAAGGTGAACCAAAATGGCGCCTCGATCTCCTTTAACTGTACCATTACCTATCCCACCACCGGCAGAAAGCCTTACCCGGCAGTCATCGGCATTGGAGCTTCTAACCTGAACAATGCCGCGCTTCTGAACATGGGAGTGGCTATTATCAACTTCCCTAACAACCGCATAGCGGAGCAGCTAAATGGTAGCTCACGCGGAAAGGGCTTGTTCTACGAGGTGTTTGGAAGCGACCACTCTGCTTCGGCAACAATGGCCTGGGCATGGGGCGTGAGCCGTGTGATAGACGCATTAGAGAAAATGCCAAGAGCGAACATCGATGCAAGGAAGCTTGGCGTTACGGGCTGTTCAAGAAATGGGAAAGGTGCCCTGGTGGTAGGTGCGTTCGACGAGCGTATTAAACTAACTATACCTCAGGAGCCGGGTGCCGGCGGTGCCGCCAGCTGGCGCATATCTGATGCGCAGAAAGAAGCAGGCAAAAACGTACAGACACTGTCTCAGATTACAGGCGAAAACGTTTGGTTCCGTGAAGATTTCTCCAGATTCAGCAACACGTCTGACAAGCTCCCATTTGACCAGCATAGCGTTATGGCCCTGGTTGCTCCGCGCGCGCTGTTGGTTATAGAAAACACATCGATAGATTGGTTAAGCCCTCAGAGCTCCTGGACTACAGCCCACGCAGCACACAAAGTATGGCAGGCACTTGGCGTGCCGGACAATATGGGCTTCTCACAGGTGGGTGATCACTGGCATTGCCTGTTGCCTGAGTCTCAGCTACCGGAGCTGACAGCCTATGTAGATAAGTTCCTGATCGGACGTGGTACCGGCAACACTGCCATCATGAAAACAGACGGTGGTTTCGCAACTAATGAGCAAGAATGGATTGACTGGACAGTGCCGACTTTAAAGTAAAAGGTTCTTCTAAGACTGAAACGCCGGGGATAGTACGGACAGCTTGCTGTTCATACTATCCCCGGCGTTTTTTTTGTTAAGGTGAAGTGCGATATAATTCTATGCAAATCAAATTATACTCACCCATGCCGCAAGTTTAACATTAGCGCAACTTGAGGCCAGTTTGTAAAGGCGTTCCTTTCATTCCTATACTTCCGCAAGTTGCAAACTTGCGGAAGTATATTCCCACAAGTTACCGCTTCGCTCAAACTTGTGGGATACTTGGTATCATCATAGCAAAGCAAGATGTAAGCCTCCAGTAAAAGCATCAGCTACTATTATTATAGCCATCCTAGAGGCTAATGTGATGTGCAGACTATATTCTTTTTCTCTATTAGGTATTCACTCCGCACACCCCATGTCTATTATAAATTCTTTGTTTACAGTATCATGAACTACTTTAGCTTTCAAACTATCAAGCTGCTTTAAAATAGAATCACCCTCACTTATGTATTCATATAGCCCACTCTCATCATTTGTCAGGATTAACAGATATGTTTTATAATGAGAATTCAACTCGCCTGTTATTCTCAACGTCTTGTAGTTGTGGTTCAAGCTATCTAAATATTTGCTGTCTATAACGCCACTCCAAAACTGCGCCCGAACAGTTTCCTCATCATCACACAGGCTGTAGTTCGTAATCTTGTCACTATTGAATATCATAAGTTCGACACTAATATAACCTACTGCTCCCAAAATCAGCCAAACTATTGTTCCTTTGTATTTTCTCCCATTCATAAAACTTTTACAATTATTATTCGACTGCCTTTGTCTTCAAGGGTTCAGACACCTTAACCTTCCAGTTGGATTCCTGAAGGTTCTCTACAGTTAAGTTATACTTATTTATATATAGTTGCTTCTTCAGAATAGTATTCCAGCTGAAGGATTCAAGGACACCTTTAGTAAAAATAAAAACCCTCAGCGTACTGTCTTCACAGTCATTGTTGATGAAGTCTTCCCAAGCATCCTCGCCTATAATCTGAAGATGCGTACTATCCTTGGGAAGGATAAGATTCCTTGACACATCCCAAACTGTATCTCCTCCCTGAACTTCGAACGAATAATTATAAGGAGATAGTCCATCAAGAGAATCAGTAGTAGAAGTTCTGTAAAATAACATTCTGTCAGTATTATTTATAAGTGTCAATCTACTATCAACAGGATCACACCCGATGATGCTAAAGCCAAAGAGAATTAATATTAAATACTTCATAGCAAGACTTTATTACCTGTGTCTACAGTTCATAATAGGTTCTACTGCTTGCTTTGAGCGGCAACCGTTTGGAAAGAAATCTGACCTCACACTCTTCTTATCCTGCCATGATGGTTAAAAGCTGCTTTGCCAGAACCCTCTACACTCGAAATTAGCTACCACAAGTAACCCTACTCTCAAACATCAGCAGATACTTGGTAGCGCATCTTGATTTTATTTTATCTCTCAATTCATCAAACCACTCTTTCTTCCACTAGCAAACAAAACATAAAATTGCATTAAAACAACAAAACTATATGATAATTAAAAAATAGCTGTACTTTTTATATACACATGGAATTAAAGCCGAAGCTCAAATGTATGCTAGTTGAGTTTTCAACTTTTAGCCAAAGAAGAATTTTCATAGTTGTTAGGTTTGTTTGTTTACGAAATGAAAGGGTAGCCCATGGCTGCCCTTTTCTTTTATAAAACAGCACCCCGTAACAGCTTAAGTAACAGCAAGTAGAACCAGCCATCAGTTGCTTCCAAGCAGCCTTGATATAAGGTTAGCATTTCCTGCGTGCTCACGCCTGTGTCCAAAGAACCTGCTGCCCATATACTGCAGAAACAAGTGTTTCTAAAAGATAGAAGAAATATTTCTCATAAAAGAAGCAAATTTCATGTAACTCCCTGCAACGACTTGCCGTAAAAAGACACGGCTAAAAGTTGAAAAGTTTTATATAAACTTATCATAAAAAGAAAGGCTCCCAGACGGGGAGCCTTTCTTTTTTTTGTTGTACACACCCTCTTCTGCAGCAGCTGATGTACGCTTACGCTACTTGGTATTATACATAAATACGCTACAATTCAGCGGGCAACACTAGCCCATCATCTACCGTAAAGGCAATTCAATATAACCTGTTACTACTATAAACATGTCATACCTGTTCCAGGATTGGGCGGTAAATAAGGGCAATCTCAAAGGCAGACTCGTCATGGTGCTGTTTCGGTTAGCACATCCCGCCTCTTTTAATAAATTCTTCAGAATACTCTGGCTCCCTTACCTGATGTTTTATAAGCTTCTGGTAGAGTGGTTTATGTGCATCGAGTTACCCCATTGGACGACAGTTGGCAAAAACTTTTACCTCGGTCACGGACATGCGTTGGTCGTAAACGGGTGTTCGGTGATAGGTGAGAACTGCTTTTTCAGGCACTCTACTACGCTTGGTAATGTCCGCAAAGAAGACGGCTCCTACTCTGGCTCCCCTATCATAGGCAACAACGTAGAGTTGGGCTCTAATGTGTGCATCATCGGAGAGGTAAGAATCGGCAACAACGTCCGCATTGGGGCTGGCTCTGTGGTGGTAAAAGATATTCCGGACAACTCAGTGGCCGTAGGAAATCCTGCCCGGGTAATCAAAACCCTTGCACCGCTTCATCAAGAACGGCAGCAGGAACCGCAGTTATCGTCCTGATAATAATTGTATAAGCTTTTAATACAGAGCCGTATTGCATGCGGCTTCTGCCTTTTTCTTTCATTCCACACCGGGTAACATTTCATCACCCTACCCCAAACCTGGCGGCATAGCAGGTATGTTCGCGCGCCATTGCTTTTACCTAACGCCAAGTATAAAAAGCTTCCCTATACTTGAGAAGTATTTGCACCGGCATCCTATGAAGTAGCTAGCTCTTTTTCCTCCTCCTGCATCTCGTTGTTTTATAAGTAATCAGTTTGTACGGCTTCGGCAAACATATAACCTTGTAATCCAACAATAAGCGATATCAAACAGCGTCCCTCCTCTTTCAAAAGCATGCGGGTGCATCATGTTTCATTCCCTTTGAACAAAGCGCTGGATGCCCGCCATACTATTGTAATTAACATCACATTAAGCTAAAATCCGTTATAGGCAGAAGGCAGCACCACACGAAACAAAGTGCTGCTAAAAGCCGAAAACCAAGGATGCGATGGCCAAGGGTAATTTTTAGCATGGCAACAAAAAAGCACTAATAACAGAATTATAGCAGGAAGAGACATTCTTGTATCATACAAAAACTGAAGCAAAATGAGTTTAGACGATAATGCACTTCATGTGTCGGCGCGGTCAAACGATGCCGGCAAACTGAGAATAGCCGCTGTGGGAGACATTCACGTACACGAACAGGACCAGGGCAAATGGACCGATTTTTTCAAGGAAGTATCAGAGAAGGCAGATGTGCTTTTGCTGTGCGGCGACCTGACTGACACCGGCAAAGAGGCTGAGGCTGAGGTGCTGGCAGAAGAAATCAAAGCCTGCACCATCCCCATACTGGCCGTGCTGGGAAACCATGACTACGACCACGATCAACTCAAAAAAATACGCAAAATCTTCTCTAAAACTGAGTTACAGCTGCTTGATGGCGATTTCACTGTTATCGGCAATGTGGGTTTTGCAGGTGTGAAAGGCTATGGCGGCGGGTTTGACAAGTATATGCTGGGCATGTTTGGCGAAAGGCTGAACAAAGACTTTGTGCAAGAAGCCGTAGATGAATCTCTTAAACTGGATGCGGCATTAGCCCAACTGGATAGTGAACATACCGACATGAAAAAGGTGGTACTGATGCATTATGCGCCGATCAAAGCCACCGTAGAGGGCGAGCCCGAGGCCATACATCCGTTTCTGGGATGCTCCAGGCTAGAGGAGCCATTAAACCGACGCAACGTAGTAGTTGCATTCCATGGCCACGCCCATGTTGGCACGCTGGAAGGGGAAACCTCTACAGGAGTAAAAGTATACAACGTATCTAAGCCTGTACTACAGCAAGCCGGATACGAGACTCCTTATTTCCTTCTTGAAGTTTAACACGCTGTTTCTGTTCTAATATCTGGTATATTGTTTCAGCAACATACTTGCTGCCAAACACCATTGCCGTTGATAAATGTGAAAGAAATAGAAGCATCAACCTAACATACTTGTTTTGAATGGAGCAAACTGCAATCAATAGTCATCAGGAAAAGGATATCGTTGTAAAATCCTGGGCAGAGGCTCAATCAGCACTCTTCGACCATAGCTGGAACGACCAGATACATCGGTTTCGCTCCAACTATGTGTTTCGGGGCACGGCCAACAAAGACCATAGTTTGTCTACCAGCATCATGCGCATTGGCAGCAACTATGCGCAGCTCGAACCTCACCTGTTGCGTAATTTCCGTAAGTATGCGCACAGCAATGCCGCTCCCGGCGACTCCGTTTGGAACTGGCTAGCCGTGGCACAGCACCATGGCCTGCCCACGCGGCTGCTGGACTGGACCTACTCTCCCTTGGTTGCGCTGCATTTTGCCACTCAGGATCTGGACAGATATCATGAAGACGGAGTGGTCTGGTGCCTTAACTATGTTAAAACCAAGGAGCAGCTACCGGAAGCTTTAAAAGCTGCCCTAGAGGGTGCTGGCAATGTTTTTACGCCCGAGCTGCTGCAGCCTGTTTGCCCTACACTAGATGCACTAGGCTATTTTCAGGAAGAGGAGTATGTTCTTTTTCTGGAGCCGCCGTCTCTTGATGCCCGGATTGTGCACCAGTATGCGCTTTTCTCGCTAATGTCTAACGTCAAAACCAACCTGAGCGATTGGCTGCTTCAGCATGATGATCTTTACTATAGAGTGATAATTCCGGCAGAAGTTAAGTGGGAGATCAGAGATAAGCTAGACCAGGCAAATATAACGGAGCGCGTTCTTTTGCCCGGGCTTTCAGGCTTAAGCAAATGGCTAAAACGGCATTACACGCACAATGACCTGCCGGATTTATAAAAGGTAGCCACAGGCTTCAGCACCAGAAAATATACAATGTTACCATGCATACAACTACAGCAAAGAGCGTTGCAGTGGTCAAAAACTTTAGTTTCTAAAACCACTAAAGCCTGCCATCTATACTTGCTTTGAACGGTTGCGGCAACGCTGAAAAGCTTGCCGCAACTACCAGTTACATTCCTTTGCCAACTCGCGCGTAAGTTCGTACCTTTACTGCCTGAGAATTGCTATTATGTCCATAGCATTCCTACTCCCCCTTGATGTATTTTTCCTGATCAGGCCTACTTATAGGCCCTTCTTTAAATGATTTATTCACTTGGCCATATGGTCAGTTATTATGATATGTAGGCTTTATGGTATCAGATGAAATCCTGCGAAGGCGAACCTTTGCCATTATCAGTCACCCGGACGCAGGCAAAACAACGCTTACCGAGAAACTACTCCTGTTTGGAGGAGCCATTAGCACGGCCGGAGCCGTGAAGAATAACAAAATCAACAAGTCGGCAACTTCCGATTTCCTGGAAATCGAAAAGCAGCGCGGTATCTCGGTAGCTACCTCGGTAATGGGTTTTGAGTATGCAGGGCACAAGGTAAACATACTTGACACGCCTGGTCACCGGGATTTTGCCGAGGACACCTACCGCACCCTTTCAGCCGTGGATAGCGTGATACTGGTGGTTGACTGTGTGAAGGGTGTAGAAGAGCAGACACGTAAGTTGATGCAGGTTTGCCGCATGCGCAATACGCCTGTTATCATTTTCATCAACAAGTTAGACCGCGAAGGACGTGATCCTTTTGAGCTGTTGGATGAACTGGAACAGGAGTTGGATATCCATGTACGTCCGCTCAGCTGGCCTATCGGTATGGGCAGCACGTTTAAGGGTGTCTATAACATCTATGATAAGGAACTGCGCCTGTTTACTGTAAATAAGACAAAGCTTGCAAAGGATGTTGTAGCCGTAGGAGACATTTCTTCACCGATTATAGATAATACCGTTGGTGCCACCTTTGCTGCACAGCTTAGAGACAATGTTGCTTTCCTGGAGGAGTATTATGAAGGGTTTGACCTGGACCTGTACCGTGAAGGTTATCTGGCTCCGGTTTTCTTCGGAAGTGCCAGCAACAACTTTGGTGTGGGCGAGCTGCTGGACACCTTTATTAAAATTGCTCCCTCGCCTACGCCAACGGAGGCATCGCAACGCGAGGTTTTGCCAGAAGAAGAAGCTTTCAGTGGCTTTATCTTTAAAATTCACGCAAACCTCGACCCAAACCACCGCGACCGCATTGCCTTCTGCCGCATATGTTCCGGCAAGTTTGAGCGCAACAAGCTCTACTATCACACACGGCTAGATAAAAAAATCCGTTTCTCCAGCCCTACCAGTTTTATGGCAAACGAGAAAAGCCTGCTGGAAGAAGCCTGGCCGGGAGATGTAGTAGGACTTTACGATACCGGCTCCTTTAAAATCGGAGATACTTTAACGGAGGGAGAGGTGCTGCAGTACAAAGGCATACCAAGCTTTGCCCCGGAGATATTTAGGGAAGTGGTGAACAAAGACCCTTTCAAAACGAAACAGTTGGAAAAAGGAATACGCCAGCTAACAGATGAGGGCGTAGCACAGCTATTTGTGCAGCAACCCGGTAGCCGCAAGATTATCGGAACTGTAGGTGAGCTGCAATTTGATGTGATCAAGTTCAGGCTTTTGCAGGAGTACGGCGCCTCCTGCGACTTATACAGCCTTAATTATTATAAAGCCTGCTGGATTACCACAGAAGATAAAGACCTGTTGGCACGCTTTGTATCTCTTAAAGGCAGCCACATTGCTTACGACAAAGACAACAACCCGGTGTTCTTTGCTGAAACGGCCTGGGTGCTACGATCTGTGCAGGAGTCATATCCAACTTTGAAGTTTCATTTAACATCAGACTTTAAATTTGACTCTGTGAAATAGGTTTATACTTCAAGCCTAAGGCTGAACAGTAGAAGAAGCCCAGCAGGTTTATACCTGCTGGGCTTCTTTTATACTTGAAAGAGCATGAGCCTGGTATAAATTCCACCTCCCTGCATGGCAGCATACTAATTTACTTTAGCTTTTTAGCTCCTCCCGCACAAAATTCACTGCCACCTTTCACAAGTAG
>NZ_JBHTLD010000141.1:0-13434 GCF_042678745.1 Pontibacter rugosus
TTTCTTTATTAGTGATATATATCATCAATAAGTTCCGTGGAGGCTAAAAATTTCACGATTTTGAGAAACAACCCATAAAACAGAAACTCCATCAAAGATTTGATTGAACCTGTTAAAGTTGTTAAAAGCATGTTTAAAATTGATCCTTTGCATTGCAAAACGAAATTTATACAAGCTCTAAGTCAAAAGCATGATATTATACAAGTATACATTTGGCTGTGCTGATACATCCTTTTAAGCTGTTTTGCAGTATTAACAGTAGGCGCTTAGTAGCTTTTTGTACATTGAAAAAGACAATTATGGATAGATACCCTTTGAAACCCGAGAATATGCGCGCTCCGAACCACCTGACCAAAGGTGAGGTGCAGAAAAGCCTGGATGAGCTGGATAGCAAAATCAAAACGCTTCAAGGCAGATTGAATGCGACCACTTCCGATTCAAGCAACACCTATCAGGAGCATATAGAGGCACTGGAAAGAAAGCGGACGCTTATAGCCCAAAAAGTAGACGACCCTAGTAACCAGTCACAGCACTGGCATGATTTGCATGATAATATCAGCAACCTGCACAACGATGCAGATAGTATGATGAAATAGAAAATGCCCCGCAACAAATAAATGTTGCGGGGCATTTTTGTAACTATAATATTAGCCTTGCACAGGTTCTCGGAAACCAACCCATGTAAATCGCTTGATCACGAATTCAGGGTTAGTGAAAGAAGCATTACCTGCCGGATTGCCTCCTGTTACATGGAAGTCAGAGAAGCTGGCATTTTGATTAACATAAATACCCCCTGTTAAGTTAAATGAAACAGGCGTACCTGCTAAACTCATCTCGTCCATGATCTTCTCTTTTATAGCAGGATCTGTAGTATAAGCTCCACACGATATAGCGCCATGGCTGGTAGCCATATCTTTTGCAATCTCAATAGACTGGTCTGTGCTCTTAGTTTTGATAATGAGTACAACAGGTCCAAATAACTCGCGGCTGTAGCTTTCCTTCTCCGTAGCATCCACTTCGTATATTACAGGGGTGCAGGTACGAGCGTTAGCGAACATAGGGTTGCTGAAATCACTAGAGCTTAATACCTCACGCCCTTTTACTGATCCAGCACCTTTGATACGCTCTGTAGTGGCCGGGTTCTGGATAGCGCCAAGAATATGCGGACCTGCTTTAGGGTTGTTTACAAGCGCTGTTACGGCACCTGCAATTTTCTCCACCACTTCTTCATAAGGCACCGTTTCGCCGCCCACTTTTAAGCCTGCTTCCGGCACATAGAAGTTCTGCGGCGCAGTACACATCTGGCCTGAATAAAGCGTTACAGAAAAAGCAAGATTTTGCGCTACTTTATCCAAGTCGTCCATAGAGTCCAGTATGATGGAGTTAACGCCGGTTTTTTCCGTAAACGTTACTTTACCAGGCAGGCCCT
The DNA here is from genome assembly GCF_042678745.1 of Pontibacter rugosus. Classification (NCBI taxonomy): domain Bacteria; kingdom Pseudomonadati; phylum Bacteroidota; class Cytophagia; order Cytophagales; family Hymenobacteraceae; genus Pontibacter; species Pontibacter rugosus. Next base: position 1,430 of record NZ_JBHTLD010000141.1, read on the forward strand.
CTACATAGTTACCAAATTCATTTCCACCTGTATAGTCAATCAGTTTTACCTTCGGGTTTTCGGCCAGGTCTTTAGTGATCAGCCTATCATCAGCATCCACTGCAAGTTGGCAAATGTTAGGAGTTAAGCCGTTTTCCTGCAACACTTTCTGCACCTCTGCCACCACAATGGCAATTGGCAGTACAGCTTTCGGGTGTGGCTTTATAATAACAGGGTTACCTGTTACAAGACTGGCAAACATACCAGGCACTGTATTCCAGGTAGGGAAGGTGGAACAGCCAATAACAAGTCCCACTCCTTTCGGAACAGCTCTCCAGCTTTTGTTCAGCTTCAGGTTATACTTACCCATTGGCTTTTCCCACTCGGTACTTACCGGAAAGCGTGTCTGCTCCTCGTAGCCAGAGGCAATAGCCTCCAGTGCACGGTCAGCGGCATGCGGCCCTGATGCCTGGAAAGACATCATATAAGCTTGGCCTGTAGTATGCATTGTAGCATAGGCAATTTCAAAGAAGCGTGTTTTCATACGCTCCAATACCTCTACCAATAACGAAGCACGATCGGCAGGCTTCACCTTACGCCACTGGTGAAATGCTTCTTCAGCACGTGATACCAGCGTTTCCGGCGAAAAGAAAGGATATGTTACGCCTAGCGGCTGTTGCTCATACGGCGACTCTTCCTGCCCTACCCAAGCTTCCGGATCTTCCTGAAGTAACTCGGTGAATTGAGTGTTCAAATGTGTTTTATACTTCTCCCTACCTTCTTTATCTGCATTCTCACCATACACGTCAGGCATAGGGTTTTCTGGATATTGTGCAAAAAAAGTGCGCTCATGCAACGCTTGTACTGCCTTATCAATTATATCTTGATGCTTGTCCATCAAATTCAAATTCATAGTTAATAATTTATAGAATGGAACATTTTAACGTTTAAGTCAACAGAAGGAAAGATACGTAAAAAAAATTGAAGTCGGAGGTGGAAGTATGATTTTCATAACGCAGAAATTTGATACTTTTGCTGTACATCAGAAAATAACTGATTGATCTCTAAAAACATATAATCCCTTTTTTTATAGCGCAAATGTTTACCCCTTCCTTCTGCCTGAAGCATGCCTTTTGCTTCATTTTAATTTCTTTACTCCTGATGCCAAAGCTTTTTGCACAGGATCGAAAATTGGATTTTGGTGCTAATACCATTCCCAATAAAGTAGTTTATAAGCTAAAGCCACAGCAACTCCGACTAGCATCTCCAAACCAGGGCACAAGTATGAGCCAGGCGCTACAACAGGTAGGGGCAAAACAGGTACACCAAAAATTTCCGGCAACAGCTACCATGCAAAATGCCCGCAAGGCAGCGCCTGCCGTTGATCTGTCGTTGATTTATGAGGTAGACTATACTTCCAGCCTTACCTTTGAGCAGGTAAAAGCAGCCTTGCTTCATACGGGGCAGGTGGCTTACGTAGAGCCGCTTTATATCCGGGAGCCGTTCCACCAGCCTAACGACCCTGCTGCTGACTCTACTAAAACTACACAGTTTTACCTGAAGCAGGTGCAGGCTTATGGCGGATGGGCCGTAGAAAAGGGAGACACTAACGTCGTAATCGGTATACTTGATACAGGCTTTCGCCTTACGCACCAGGACCTTAAGACCAAGGTAAAACGCAATTATGCCGACCCGATTGATGGCATAGACAATGATGGAGATGGCTTAGTTGACAATTTTACTGGCTGGGACTTTGCTGATGGCGACAATGATGTTAGCTTTTTAGACGATGTAAACGGCTCTAAAGGCCACGGAACGTCTGTGGCAGGAGTGGCAGCAGCGGCAACAAATAATGCAGCCGGCATAGCCGGTTTAGGCTACCATGCTAAGTTTATGCCTATTAAAGTTTTTACGTCTAAAAAGAGCGGAGGCAAGTTTGGAGGTTACGAAGCTATCGTTTACGCTGCTAACAAAGGTTGTAAGGTTATTAACTTATCCTGGGGCGGAACAGGAAGCTCTCAGTTTGAGCAAGATGTCATAAACTATGCTGTGCTTGAAAAAGATGTACTTATAATTGCCGCAGCTGGTAACACAAACGATTTTATTAAAATATACCCTGCTGCCTACAATAATGTGGTATCAGTGGGTGGTGCTGCCAACACAGATGTAAAATTCGCAGACCATACCTATAATTACCAGATTGACCTTATCGCTCCAAGCGCCAATATCTACACAGCATCCAGCGCAACGGATACAAGGTATGGCAATGCTGGAGGTACTTCTTTTGCATCGCCTATGGTTGCTGGCGCTGCGGCCCTGGTACGCAAGCATTACCCGACTTTGAACGCAAGGCAAATAGCGGCAAGGCTACGCGCTACCACAGATCATATTTATCAGTTAGAAGGAAATCAGCCCTACCTGGAAATGCTTGGCTCCGGACGTCTAAACGTTAAGAAGGCTCTTATAGCCCAAGACTTGAAGGCTGTACGATGCACCAGCTTTACCCCTATCACTCCTTTACAACATCGTGTAGCAGGAAGCACGGTAAGTATAGATGCCAGCTTTACCAACTTACTATCTCCTACTTCCTCACTGCAAGCAACTCTTACTTCTTCATCGCCATACGTAAGTATAACGCGTGGCACAGCCAGCCTTGGCAGCCTCGGAACTATGGAAAACGCTTCTACCGGCAACCAGCCTTTCCAGCTAAAGATTTCAGAGGACGCTCCCATAAACCTGACCGTTTACTTGCGTTTAGGCTATACCGATGGCGACTATTCAGACTTCCAGTATTTTGAACTTGAAATAAACCCTGACTATAAAGCCTTGACTGCAAATAACCTGCACGTAACTTTAAACAGCAAAGGAAACTTTGGCTATAACGGTTTTAACTTCTCTCAAGGCGAAGGTGTGGTTTATAAGGGGAGTAGCCCGCTTTTATTTGAAGGTGGTTTGATGATTGCTACCTCACCGGAACAAGTGTCAGACAATATCCATAATGCCGAAAACAAAAGCGATGAAGACTTTGTGACCACCAGCTTTGCCCAAAGCTACCACAATACTCCGTTGGCCAAACAGGAAGTACGAACCGTGATGCACGACAATCACCATACTCCCAACGAAGCCAATGTAGGGGTGCAGGTAAAGCAGATTGGCTATGCCTGGGATGAGGCACCATCTCAGGATTTTGTCATACTGGAGTATCACATCAAAAATATTACAGACGCGCCTTTTGAGAAACTATACACAGGCCTTTTTGCAGACTGGGACATTGGACTGTATTACCAGAATGCGGCAGATTGGGATGAAGCAACACAGATGGGCTACGTTTACAATACTAACGAACCTCTGCCTTATGCTGGCATTAAGTTGCTGACACGTGAAACGCCTACGCATTTCGCTTTCACAAACGAGGGTACTGTAGCAGGAGACATCAATATAGAAGATGGCTTTACAACAGAGGAGAAGTTTAAGACGCTCACCAGAGCTGCTGAAAGTAGCGAAAAAGGCAAACATGCAAGTGGTAATGTATCGCATGTGGTAGGGGCTCATACGATTGATGTGGCACCTGGTGCTACTAATATCGTAGCCTTCGCTGTGTTAGCGGCTGATAACCTGGATGAGCTAAAAAAACATGCTGCTGCGGCACAACAAAAGTATAACAGCTTTAGAACCAGCCCTGCTCCTATTGCCTTTGCTGATACTATTTGCGCCGGGAGTAACGTAGTATGGACACCTGAAGGAGGTAAAAACTTTAACTTTTATGTAGAGCAGGACCAAAAGCAAGTTCTGGTAGCTACTAGTTCGTCCTATGAAATTGAAAACCTGAACAAACCGAAAATTATTTATGCCGCAAGTGTGGATTCTTTGTTTGAAAGCAAATTAGTACCGGGCATTTTCTCTCTGCCAAAAACACCAGAGCCGATTTTTGAAGTCTCTGCAGACGAAATAGCAGCGGGTACACCAGTAACGTTCACGAATAAAAGCAGATACAGCAAAGAAGCCCATTGGGTTATAGATAATGCATGGCCGGTAACAGGAGAAACCTTTACCACCACCTTTGAACAGCCAGGCACTTACCAGGTGCAGTTAACAGTAGCAGACAGGTTTAACTGCTCCGAAGCAACTATACGCAAAGAGATACTCGTAACCGAGAGGATCCCCACTGCCATTCCAGAAGCTATTCAGAACCTGGTGCAGCTATACCCTAACCCTACCACTGGTCTGCTGCACATTAAGCTTACTGATGGTACTACAAATCAGTTATACAACTTATCAAGTATAGGAATAACTAATTTAATGGGCAGAACCAGCTATTTGCACACCAATCAGCTAGCAGGAGAGTTAACCGTTGATCTATCAGAGTTGGCAGCAGGCGTCTACTTTACAACTATTAGGTATGGCAATTACAACATCGTAAAACGGATTGTAGTTATTAAACCTTAAGTATAGCAGGTATAAAAAAGCCTGTTTAACTTTATATTTTGCTCAAATTGCAGCGCAAAGTGTAAAGTTAAACAGGCTCAAAAATAGAAAGGCCTCACCGATTGGTGAGGCCTTTCTCTTTTTATACTACAGGCAGAGCAATTAAGCTCCTGCGTTCTGTTTCTGCAGCAAGCGAATCAAGTTTAGAGCAGATCCGGCTTTGAACCAATCAATCTGACCTTGGTTATAAGTATGGTTTACCATAAAGCTATCCTCGCTACCATCTGAGTGATGAAGCACCACTTTTAGCGGCTGGCCTTCTTTGAAATCCTCTAAACCAAGAATATCAATTGTATCTGTCTCTTCTATCAGATCGTAATCTGCTTTGTTTGCAAATGTAAGACCTAACATACCTTGCTTCTTCAGGTTGGTTTCGTGGATACGCGCGAAAGACTTCACGATAACGGCACGAACACCCAAGTGACGTGGCTCCATAGCAGCGTGCTCACGAGAAGAACCCTCACCATAGTTTTCGTCACCTACTACCACAGTACCGATACCAGCAGCCTTATACGTACGAGCCGTAGCAGGTACTGTATCATAACCACGCGTCATGTCGTTGTAAACGCTGTTAGACTCACCGTTAAAAGCATTGATGGCACCGATCAACATGTTGTTAGAAATATTGTCGAGGTGGCCACGGTACTTCAACCATGGGCCAGCCATAGAGATATGGTCAGTAGTACACTTACCTTGCGCCTTGATCAGAAGTTTAAGGCCTTTCAGGTCTGTACCTTCCCAAGGCTTAAAACCTTCCAGCAATTGCAGACGGTCAGAAGCAGGATCAACCACAACTTCTACAGTGCTGCCATCTTCAGCTGGTGCTGTATAACCTGCATCCTCTACTGCAAAACCGTTCAATGGCATTTCTACACCTTGTGGCTCATCAAGCATTACCTGCTGTCCGTCTCTGTTAGTCAGCGTATCAGTAAGCGGGTTGAAGGTAAGGTCACCGGCAATAGCGAAAGCAGTTACGATTTCTGGTGAAGCCACGAACGCGTGTGTGTTCGGATTACCGTCGTTACGCTTTGCAAAGTTACGGTTGAATGACGTGATGATAGAGTTCTTACGCGTTGGATCGTCAGTGTGACGTGCCCACTGCCCGATGCACGGACCGCAAGCGTTAGCCAGTACTACACCACCCATCTCTGCGAAAGTATCTAACAAGCCATCACGGGCAGTAGTATAACGCACTAGTTCAGAACCAGGAGTGATAGTGAATTCAGCCTGAGCCTCCAGATTTTTAGATACAGCCTGTGCAGCTATGGATGCAGAACGCGTAATATCTTCGTAAGAAGAGTTAGTACAAGAACCGATCAAACCTACTTCTAGTTTAGCTGGCCAGTTGTGCTCTTTAACCACAGCAGCAAACTGAGATATTGGCCAGGCAGCATCCGGTGTAAACGGACCGTTTACGTGTGGCTCTAGTGTAGAAAGGTCAATCTCGATCAGTTGATCATAGTATGCAGCTGGGTCAGCGTATACTTCGTCATCTGCGCGAAGTACGTGTGCCACCTCGTCAGCAAGCTGAACAATTTCTTCACGCTTGGTACCGTTCAGGTAAATGCGCATTTTTTCATCGTATGCAAATACGGAAGTAGTAGCACCGATTTCTGCACCCATGTTACAGATTGTACCTTTACCAGTACAAGACAGGCTTTCAGCACCTTCACCGAAATATTCTACGATAGCACCCGTACCACCTTTTACAGTAAGTATACCGGCTACTTTCAATATAACGTCTTTTGGAGAAGTCCAGCCGCTCATTTTACCAGTCAGCTTCACACCGATAACTTTCGGAAACTTAAGTTCCCAAGCCATACCGGCCATCACGTCTACCGCGTCAGCACCACCTACACCAATGGCAACCATACCTAAACCACCCGCGTTCGGCGTGTGAGAGTCAGTACCGATCATCATACCGCCCGGGAAAGCATAGTTCTCCAGCACTACCTGGTGAATGATACCTGCACCTGGCTTCCAGAAGCCAAGGCCATACTTGTTAGATACAGAAGCTAAGAAATCATAAACCTCTTTGTTCTCGTTATAAGCGTCCTGCAAGTCAGAATCAGCACCCGTACGAGCCTGAATTAAGTGGTCGCAATGCACAGTAGACGGTACTGCCGCCTGAGGCTTACCAGCCTGCATGAACTGAAGCAAAGCCATCTGTGCCGTAGCATCCTGCATCGCCACTCTGTCCGGAGCAAAATCTACGTAAGACTTTCCGCGCTCAAAACCTTGTTTTGCTGCACCTTCATATAAGTGTGCATACAGGATCTTCTCTGTCAGGGTGAGCGGACGGCCTACTGCCTGGCGGGCAGCATTAACGCGCTCTTCCATGCCGGCATATACTGCCTTGATCATTTCTAAATCAAATGCCATAGTTTGCTATTGTTAGTGTTTTATACTCTATTAAATGAAGTTTACAAATGTACGAAAACTAAATATCTTCAAAAACATTAGTATACATGAATATAGGTTGGTACATTAATATGCATGCATAATGGCACCTATGCGGATTTTAAAGACATAAGCTGTACTTTTGCGCCGTTATATTTCTTATGTTTATCACATGAAACATCACTTTATTAATACCCATACAAGCCTCTTTTTGTTTTTGGCAATCACTCTTACGCAATTAATAAGCTCCTGTACATCCATGACATCTACAGAAAACACTATACAAACCGGCACCTGGCGTGTTGCTTTACAACACACTGAGGGAGTAGAAATTCCTTTCCTTATGGAAGCGGAGGAAAAGGACGGTAAAACAGTGTTGTACCTGGTGAATGGCGAAGAACGCATTCTGGTTGATGATATTCAGCAGCAGGATGATTCGGTAAAAATTGGTCTACACATTTTTGATGCTGATCTTATCGCCAAAGTTGATGGTGATAAAATGTCTGGCCGTTTTGTAAAAAATGACACTGCCACACCGTATGCCGTACCTTTCACGGCTGAGCGAGGCAATGAGAATCGTTTTGCTGCCAACCCTGCTCCTGCCACATATGACTTCAACGGCAAATGGGATGTTGTTTTCGCTGATAAGGAAGGTAGCAGCTATAAAGCAATTGGCGTATTTGAGCAAAAGGATACCTATGTAACCGGCACCTTTCTAACAGAAACAGGAGACTACCGCTACCTGGAAGGACAAGTTTCCGGCAACGAGTTGAAACTTTCTACTTTCGACGGAAACCACGCTTATTTATTTACTGCTAAACCAGAAGGCGACAGCACCCTTACAGGTGATTTTTATGCAGGCATGAACGGTTACGAAAGCTGGACGGCCAAGCGCAACCCTAATGCTGAACTAGCCAGTGCCGATACGCTTACTTACCTGAAGCCGGGGTACGAGTCTTTGTCTTTTACTTTCCCAAACCTGCAGGGCGAGCAAGTATCGCTGTCGGATGACAAGTATAAAGGCAAAGTGGTGATTGTACAGCTTTTGGGTACCTGGTGCCCAAACTGCCTGGACGAAACACAATTCCTGGTTCCTTATTACAACAAGAACAAAGACCGTGGCATGGAAATCATCGGCCTTGGTTTTGAGCGCAGCCCTGAATTTGAAAAAGCCGCTGCCCGCCTGCAAAAAATGAAAGACCGCTTAGATATCAACTATGATTTACTGGTAGCTGGGGTATCTGACAAAGAAGCTGCTGCCAAAGCGCTGCCAGCTTTGAACCACGTGATGTCGTTCCCGACTACTATTTTCATCGGTCGTGATGGCAAAGTGCGTAAAATCCATACCGGCTTCTCCGGGCCAGGCACAGGCAAGTATTACGAAGAGTTTGTAGCCGATTTTAACAAGACAATGGATCAGCTACTTGCTGAGAAGTAGGTTTACCTGAATACATCCTTGCCCCTCCTCGGAGCTCAACTTGTAGGATAAACAAACAACCGCAAGATTTCATCTTGCGGTTGAAATGGGGAAAGCTTTCAGCTTTCGTGGCAGGTTTATAGTCCGTATACTCACGCTCTTGAAAAATTGCCCCATGAAAAGCTTCAAGTTGAAATCTGAAGCAGTAGTGTATTTTTCCCTACAAGATAAGTCCCTAGGAGGGGAATTTGGGTTCAGACTACGCTATCAGCAACTATCTGACTATTTCCAGTCCTTGGGTTGAGCGCCTTTGGAGTTTTTCGGTCCTGCGTGAGCGGGATTGCAAAGCGATAGCGAGCAAAGAAAAGCTCCCAGCGCGATGCCCGAAGACGGGCCCTCGCGGGCTTGAGCGCTCTAAAGCAAAAGGTAAAACAATAGGTATATGGGAGCTGGAGAGTAAGCAGGAACTAGAAAGGATAGCTTAGCTGAGGCTGCGGTAGTAGGGTTTTATCAAGTATAGCCAATGCTACTAAAGGGTTGGCTCTGCGAGCCAGTAGAGCTGGAAGCTCTACACCATAGTAGGCACTAGCTGAAAGCTAGCGCCAGCGGAAATATTAAAGTATAGCCGGAGCAGTCGAATGCACAAGCGGACGCTTGCGCCAGAACAGGCACAGCGTTAACCTCTACTTCTCCCGCTCTATCGTGTAAGCAATCAGATCCTCTAACGAGCGACGGGAAGCTGACTCAGGGAAAGTATGAAGTATGGCCAACGCCTCAGCATGGTAGCGGTTCATCATCTGGATAGTATAATCGATGCCACCTGACTGCTTCACAAAATCAATAACCTGCTGCACACGTTTGTTGTCACCGTTGTTGTTCTTCACGTTATAGATCACCTTACGCTTTGTAAACCAGTCGGCCTCACGCAGCGCATGTATAAGCGGCAGCGTCATCTTCTTTTCCTTAATGTCGATACCTACGGGCTTTCCGATTTCAGCGGTGCCATAATCAAACAAATCGTCTTTAATTTGAAAGGCTATTCCTACTTTCTCACCAAACAGGCGGGCTTTTTCAATGTCTTCTTTAGAGGCACCGGCAGATGCTGCTCCTACAGCACAGCAAGAGGCAATTAGCGAGGCTGTTTTCTGGCGGATGATATCAAAGTATACTTCCTCAGTGATATCGAGGCGGCGGGCTTTCTCTATTTGCAGCAACTCCCCTTCACTCATCTCCTTCACCGCATTCGATACGATTTTGAGCAGTTCGTAATCGTCGTTCTGCAAAGAGAGCAACAGGCCTTTAGAAAGGAGATAATCACCAACGAGTACGGCAATTTTGTTTTTCCAGAGGGCATTCACAGAGAAAAAGCCACGACGATAGTTAGCATCGTCCACCACATCGTCATGCACCAGCGTGGCTGTATGCAATAGCTCGATAAGAGCTGCACCACGGTAAGTTGCTTCTGAAATGGTTTCGTGGAAGAGCTTAGCCGAGAAGAAAACGAACATAGGCCGCATCTGCTTTCCTTTGCGCTTCACGATGTAGCTCATGATCCGGTCCAGAAGCAGTACCCGGGTCTTCATGGAAGCCCTGAACTTCTTTTCGAACTGCTGCATCTCGGGCGCTATCGGCGCCTGTATTTCTTTTAGGCTTATGCTCATCTGTTACGTTCGCAATATTACAGCCTACCAGAGTGGTTTCCAAACAGACACTGCTAAAACATTAAGGCCTTTCATAAATCATAGGCTTTGGCTGAGTAAATCCTTTGGGCTTGGTTTAAATTACTACATTTAAGAGCTAATCACGGGTTGGCGTAAGACAGTAACACTATCTCACTCCAAAATGTATAACTATAGAGAGCAATACATGTTGCTTACTTCGCACAGTATAAACTTACTGATAAACCAGCCTGGGTATTAGCACCAGATTAATCAATAAAAATGAAAGTAGACTTTGTCGTATATCCTGAGCACGGCCGCCCTTTTACTGCCGACGCCTCCTATCAGCCGAATGGTAAAGCTAAGCCTGTCGTGCTATTTGCTCATGGCTTTAAAGGCTTTAAAGACTGGGGCCACTTTAACTTATTAGCTAAATATTTTGCAGAGCGTGGTTTTGTGTTCCTGAAATTCAATTTTGCTTATAACGGCACCACCGTAGAAGACCATTCTGATATGCATGACATGGAGGCTTTTGGGCAAAACAACTTTAGCATGGAGCTAGATGACATGCAGGCGCTGATAGACTTGCTGCACTCTGACAACCCTCCTGTTCAAAAAAAGGAGCTCGACCTGAAACGCATATACCTGATAGGCCACAGCCGTGGTGGTGGAGCCGTTATTTTGAAAGCTGCCGAAGAGCCACGTGTAAAAGCTGTTGCCACCTGGGCTGCTGTAAATGACTACGACAGCCGCTGGGACGCTCTGCAAATGGAGCAGTGGAAAAACGATGGTGTGCAGTATGTGCTCAATGGCAGAACGGGGCAGCAAATGCCGCTGTATTACCAGATTGTGGAGGATTATTACCAGAACAAGCACCGCCTAGATATTCCGGAAGTAATTAAAAAGGTGCAGCAACCCCTTTTGCTGCTGCATGGGGAGCAGGACGAAACATTGCCGACACAAATGGCTCATGACCTAAAAAAATGGAAGCCTGACGCTGAACTTCACCTCCTACCTGAAGCAAACCACTCGTTTGGTGGCAAACACCCGTTTGATGCGGAGGTATTGCCCGAAGCTGCACGCCAAGCAGCAGAGCTAAGTATAACCTTCTTCCAAAAACATGCCTAAGCTATACTTACTGCTGGGCGGTAACCTCGGCAATCGTACTTTATACTTACAACAGGCCCGTGAAAGTATAAACAATAAAGTGGGCCATGTTACCCAAAGCTCCAGCATCTACGAAACGGCTGCCTGGGGTAAAACAGACCAGCCAAACTTCCTGAACCAGGTGCTGGAGGTAGAAACAGATTTACTGCCAGAACAGGTATTGCAAAGTATAAACGCTATTGAGCAGGAGCTGGGGCGCGTGAGGCTTGAACACTGGGGCAGTCGCGTTATAGATATCGACATTCTTTTTTATGATGATGTGGTGGTGCAGACCCAGCGCCTGACCATTCCGCACCCACAACTGCACCTACGTAAATTCACCCTGTTGCCCTTAGCTGAAATTGCTCCTGAGCTGGAACACCCTATTTTGAAAGAAAGTATAACTGAACTTACAAACTCCTGCCCCGACCAACTGAAAGTATGGCTATATTCATAATGTCTGATTATATTGTATGGCAATAAGGTCGATCAGTATTACAGTTCTAAACACTCCAGTTAAAGGGCTAATAACCGGAACAGTGCCTTATATACAGTAGTTGGGCAAAATAAAAAAGACATGGAAGAATTAGAAGCGATTGTCATTCATCATCAACCTCTTGATGATATTACATTAAAAAAGCTTTTACTAATTTTTGACAAAGTCTCCTTTATTGACCCAACCGATAATGAGCACTTAATTCCTGATGGAGTACCACAGATTGATTTTCATGTATTAGTGCATAGCGGATCTTATGCTCCATTATATAAAGGTAGGTCATATGCAAGCACAGATTATGACCTGTTTGATAGATTCCGTAAAGCAATTGACGAAAATATCCTGAATGTATTAGACTTATACAATAATGGTTTCTATAATAAAAATTGGCTACCTCTAAAGTTATCTTTTGACTATGATACTG
>NZ_JBHTLD010000142.1:0-13329 GCF_042678745.1 Pontibacter rugosus
GTGCTGTAAACAAATCAATATATACTTATATGCTAAGAAAAACTCTACTCCTGCTAAGCCTGATGGTGTGTGGGCAGCTAACTTTTGCACAGCAGAAGACGCTTACCACAAACACCGGTGCTCCTGTAGGAAACAACCAAAGCTCTAAGACAGCCGGCGAAAACGGACCTGTCTTGCTGGAAGACGTTCACCTAATCGAAAAATTGGCCACTTTTGACCGCGAACGCATCCCGGAGCGCGTGGTACATGCACGCGGTGTAGGCGCCCACGGGGAGTTCGAAAGCTACGGTGACTTCTCGAAGTATACCAAAGCATCCCTGTTTAACAGCAAAGGCAAAAAAACACCTGTATTTACCCGTATCTCCACGGTAGTACATGAGCAGGGATCACCGGAAACTCTGCGTGACCCACGTGGCTTTGCCGTGAAATTCTACACTGACCAGGGCAACTACGATTTAGTAGGTAACAACATGCCGGTATTCTTTATCCGCGATGCGATCAAGTTCCCAGACATGGTGCACGCCTTCAAACCGTCTCCGGTGTATAACAGGCAAGACCAGAACCGTGTGTTCGACTTTTTCTCAAATGTGCCAGAGGCTACCAACATGTTTACCTACCTGTACCAGGACTTGGGTACGCCAGCTAACCTGCGCCAGATAGATGGTTTTGGGGTACACGCTTTTAAGTGGGTAAATGCGCAGGGCGAAGTAACCTATGTGAAGTATAAGTGGACCTCACTGCAAGGCGTGAAGAGCTTCTCTGCTGAGGAAGCTGCGCAGATGCAGGCTAAAAATCACTCGCACGCCACAGCAGACCTGTACGAGAACATCAATAAAGGCAACTTTCCTTCTTGGGAGCTTTCTGTACAGCTGCTAAAGCCAGAAGACCTGGACAAGTTTGACTTTAACCCGCTGGACCCAACCAAGATCTGGCCTGAGTCTGTAGCCCCAAGTATGGCTATCGGTAAAATGACGCTGAACAGAGTGCCGGATAACTTCTTTGAAACAGTAGAGCAGGCTGCTTTTGCCCCGGCTACTTTGGTGCCAGGCATTGAGCCGTCTGAAGACAAGCTGTTGCAGGGCCGTGTGTTTTCTTACATGGATACGCAGCGTTACCGCCTGGGTGGCAACTTCCAGCGCATCCCTGTAAACGCGCCGCTTGCAGAGGTTAATAACTTCAACCAGAATGGTGTATCCAGCAACCGTGCTACCAAGTCTGATGTCAACTATCAGCCGAGCATGACGCAGCCAACTTTTGTGGATGATAGCCAATATAACTACTCCACCCGCAAAATCGATGCGGAAACGATGCAGCGCGTTATCAGCAAGCAAAACAACTTTAAGCAAGCTGGCGAACTGTACCGCTCTCTATCTAAAACTGAAAAAGAGCACCTGATCAGCAACCTGGCTGGAGACTTAGGCCAGGTGAAGAACAAGGATGTGGTAAACAAAATGGTGAGCTACTTCTATCAGGCCGATGCCGATTACGGCAACCGCCTGATCAAAGCCCTGAAGCTGAACAAAAACGATGTAGTAGCTTTGATAGCATCTAAATAAGCTTTCCTGCTTAGTTAATTTAAAACACTATAAAAACCCGTCCCTGGCTGCTCTGAAAGGAGGTTTCTGCCAATGGAAGCACTTCCGCGCAGAGAGCTTAGGGATGGGTTTTCTAAAGTGCTCATATTACCTGCTTCCCAGAACAATCTCCGGCAGTCCATCATCAACCACTCTATTTACCATGACCACCTTACAGGCAATATCACTTTCTCACGAAACGGCATCTTTAGAATGGCGGCAGGCCCTGCAGCTAAGCAAAGAAGAAGCTGCTGACTTTATGGTGCACCTGAAAGAACAGAAGCTGGCAGAGGCGGTGATGGTGGTAACCACCTGCAACCGAACAGAAGTATACTTTGAATCAGCTGGCACGCCTGCTGATGTGATACAGGATGAGTTACTGCAATTTAAAGGCATTGAAAATAAAAATGCCTTTGCGCCTTTGTTCAAGCACTTTACAAGAAGCGAAGACTCGCTCCACTACCTGCTGGAAGTTGGGCTCGGGCTACGCTCCCAGGTACTCGGCGACCGGCAAATAATCGGGCAGTTTAAAGACAGCTACCAACTCACAAAAGACATAAACCTGGGTGGTACACTGCTGCACCAGGCACTTCAGACGCTATTCCGCACGCATAAGCGGGTGCATAACGAAACAAGCTTCAGGTCCGGCGCTTCTTCTGTAGGCTACGCAGCCTTGGAAAGAATAAGTGATTTTATTCCGCGCAAGGAGTTCTCCGGTAAGCGCATGCTCATTATCGGCACAGGCCAGATGGGAACGGATGTAGCAAAATACGCCACCTCCTTTGGTTTTAGAGATGTAGTGCTCACGAATCGTACTGACGAAAAAGCGCTTACACTTGCTGCCAAACTAGGCTTACAAGCTATCCCTTTTGCTGAGCGCTTTGATGCTCTTGCCACTTATGATGTCATCATATCCTGCGTGAGTGCCGGAGAACAAATTACAGCTGCACAACTTGGTGCACTACAGCAAGAAAACAAACGTGTACTGGTTGATCTATCGGTACCATTAAGTATAAACCCTGCCGCTGCCCAAATGCCACGCATTACACTGATTAACATGGATCAGATTACGAGCAGAACAGAGGCGGTGAAAAAAGCACGCGAAGCATCCATAAGCGATGTTCGCCACATTGTGGAAGAGGAAACAGCAGGCTTTGCCCACTGGCTGCAGGACCTACCGCTTTACCATAGCATCAGCGAACTGAAAGCATTTTTTGCCACCGTGCTCGAAAGCGAACTACAGAAACACTCGAATTTACAAGAAGGCGATGCAGCCTCTAAACTGGCGAAAGCCACCCTCGACAGGCTTATTCGTCGCCCGGCAGGTGCCCTCAGAGCAGCAGATGGGACATCGCGCGAGGTGCTGCTCCAGTCATTAAACCAATTATTTCAGATAGCTTAAATTTTACAAACAGTTTATACTTTACACATGAAATCACTATTCCTTAACTTCCTTTTCCTGTTGCTACCTGCCCTTGTTTTTGCCCAGGCACCAGACCTTACGGCAGCAGCCAGAACCGGCGATGTGGCTACTATCAAGCAACTGCTTAAAAACAAAGCCGACGTAAACGCGCAGGACTCAAAAGGCTTTACACCACTTATCATTGCTGTATACAACGGGCAGGCAGAAGCTGCAAAGCTTTTGATAGAAGCTGGTGCAGACCTAAACCACCAGGATGCTACAGGCAACACCGCTTTGATGGGAACTGCCTTTAAAGGTAATCCTGCCCTAGCTGAACTGCTCCTGAGCAAAGGTGCTAACCCAAACCTACAGAATGCCAATGGCGGCACCGCCCTGATGATGGCCGCTATGTTTGGTCGTAATGATGTGGCAAAGGTTCTGCTAAGCAAAGGAGCTGACAAAAATCTGAAAGATCAGCGCGGACTTACCGCCCTGGATTTAGCGAAGCAACAGCAGAACCAGGAAGGAATAGCGCTGCTGCAGTAGTAGAGAAAGATATTTCTAAGTATAAACGAGCCTCAGAGAAGCTATCTCTGAGGCTCGTTTGCGTTAATATGATAAGTGGCTATTGTAGAAGTATAAATTCCACTTGTCTACCAGTTCCGCAGGCTCTTCTGGCGCTAGTCTTCAGACTTGTATCCTACTATAATGTTAAGTTTGTAACTCAACTGGCTTGCAAAGCCACACTTGCTACAGTTCCTGCTATACTTGATGCAGTTTATACTTGCATAGGCTTGCTTATACTTGCTACGGCCGTACTTCCATAGCATCTGCTAGCTGTGGTTTGAAACAAGCTATTCTTTCTTGCTTCCGTTGATCCTCCAGCTCCCAAATACCTAATGTTTCACCTTATACTTTGGAGCGCTCAAGCTCGCGAGGGCTCGTCTTGGGGGTAGGGGCCCTCGATAACCGCATCGCACTGTGTAGCTTTCCTTCCTAGCGGCTACCGCTCGCGCGGCACCGCATCACTTGCAAGGCGCTCAACCCAAGGACTGAGAACAGTTTAAATAGCCACTACTAACGGAGCTTGAACTAATTCCCCTCTCGGGAGGGGCTGGGGTGGGTTAACTGGAGTAGCTTTAACTTTTTAGTTTATACTTATGGGATGGCAGTTACAGACTTCTCAATTTGATTAAAGTTTCGGGTTAAGTTTTAGTAAAGAAACTTTTATCAACCTCCCACAAAAAAAACGCAGCCGCTAACTCTTGGCGGGAGCTGCAGCTGCGCTTAAACCTACCTTAGACATAAACACTAACAAGGCAGGCGGAGTCACCATTCTAACACTAACAATAAAGAAATGATCTATTCTAAACTAGTTTTGTAGAGTTCAGACAACAAACGGCTAAAAAACAGCAAAGCGAGCCATGTTTTACAAACATCATCAAGCGCTGTTGTTTCTTTGCCTGGAGCTGTTGTTTTCTGCTTCATCAAACTCATTCATCATAGAGTACATTGCAAAGGTAGGTTCTTACAACTTGCCCGTCAATCGCCGAAACTAGCCAAAACAATAGCTACTGCTAGTGATACTTCGAAATATAAACTTGCACAGGAAGTACAATCCGTTCACTTTGTTACAGGTGTTGCTGCTGTGCCGTTTCTACCTGCAGCTTTAGCCGAAGCTATACTTAACAAACTGCCCTTACAGGTATAGCCGAGGCTATAGCCAGCTGTTTCCTGTAAAGCAAAAAGGCAGCTGCAACTATGGCTGGTTGCGCTGCCTTTCAGTTAAAAACACTAAAAATTAACAAATGCTAGAACTTGTTGCTTCCGCTTGGCTGTAGGGCGTACCGGAAAGTGTAATGTTTGGATGCTGGCCGTGTGGCCATACTGGCAAAGGCAGGCGTAGTGGTGTCGGGGTTGCCTTTGTAATAGCTTTGTATCTCTAGCTTGGCATAGTTCCCTTTTGCCGTTTTCAGCATAATCACTTTGCCTGCTATGGGTAGTATGGCGTGTTGCGGAGCATCCATGGCAGTGTAGTGGTACCAACTGGCATCCGAGGAAGCGGCAATGGCAGGCTTGCCTTCGGCATCTGTCACATAACCAGTTTCAGGGGCTTCTTTCTTTTCAGCAAAAATACCGTCTACTACCTGCGCTCCACCTTTACCGGGGCCGCTGGTGCCGCCATTTACAAGTATAGATGTGCCTTTGAAAGCGATATCCCAGTTAGCAGTTTTAGCATCGGCTGCAGCTACTTGCTTGTTATCTTCCAGGCTGTAATAGGTATAGGTGTCAGCAGCATCTGCTTGCAGGTCTGCTACAGTTTTTACTTCAACAACCGGTTCTGGCATCACCTCATTTTCATTGTCTTTGTCGCAGGAGGTAAGTGTAGCAAGGGCAAAAAGAACGGCCCATAGAGAATAATACTTTTTCATGTTATGATGATTTTTGGATGTAGGTGTATATGATTAAAAATTAAAATCTGGTTAGTTGGCATTGATCTTAAAAGTGATGCCCGTGTAAAAAGTCCGGCCAGCCAGGGAGGGCTCGTAGGTGCTGGTAGTGTCAAAGAGATTGTTCACCCCAGCCTCCAGTTGTAAGTACTTCAGCAGCTGTTTACCAGCCGATACATTCCAGGTAAAATAGGTCGGCGCATACTCCTGGTCAATGTCCAAAATCTGATTGCCGTTCAGGTCGCCGAAGCCGAACCTGCCACGGTAAATACCTCGGATGGCGCTGTTAAAGCCATATTGCTGGTTAGTATAAAACAGTTTGACATTGCCGGAGTGGCGTGAGCGGTTAAATAAGCCTCCGTAGTCCGACAGCTTCACGCGCTTTACTTCCTGCGTAGCCGGGTCGCGCTTAAACACCTCACCGTTCTCAATTTTGTCACGAACGGCGGCATCTTTGGCATCTAAACACTGGTAGCCCAAGCTAAACGAAAGCTGTGGCAATGGCTCCAAGTCGAGCTGCACCTCTGCGCCTTGGGTATAAACTTTGGCTACATTAAAGTAGCCGTACACGTTCTGCTCATTTGTTTTGCGCGCCACAGGAGCAGTCTCGATCAAATCGTTTATGTTGTTGCGGAAGAAGTTGGTGCGCAGGCTTAACAGCTGATTCGCTTTAATAGTGAAGCCAGCATTATAGGCCATCGAGTTCTCCGCCTTGATTTCAGAGATAGTGGCAGGGTCAATGTAAACTACTGCAACTTGCCCCTGCTCCTGTAGCCGCTGCATTTCGCGCTGTACCACACTGGAGCCAAACACGCTATAGCCAGCCACGGCGTTGGTAAAGTTCAGCAGCAACTGCCTGAAATCAGGAGCCTTGTAGCCACCACCAAATGAGCCTTGCACCCACAGCCAGGGCAGCACCTCATACTTAGCGGATAGCTTCGGGCTGAACCGGGAGGCATACTGGCTGTGCTGGTCGAAGCGTGCGCCTGCCACTACGTTTAGCTTATCGGTTGGCCGCCACTGGTGCTGCCCGAAGATATAACTGGCCGTCATGCGGTTCAGGTAATCGTAGCGCGTAGCCTCCACTTCTTCCAATGTATAGCCTGCCCCTAGGGTGCTGATGTGCTTGTCTGAAAGCAGCAGGTCGAGTTGTGCTTCGGAGCGATTAAAGAACTGATTAAAGTAACTTGCATCATACAATGCCCCGTCATTGGTATAGGCGATGCGGGAGTCGGTTTTATAGCTGGTGCTATAATTTTTAAGCGTCAGCTTGTGCTTGTTCCCGAAGCTATACTCCAAAGTTGGCATCAGGCTCCAATCCTCACGCTGCGATTTATCCAGCAGCACCTGCTCCTGTGCACCCTCTGTTATGGCGTAGTCGTTTTGCTGCTCTTCCGTATACCATCTGAAAGAAAGATGCGCGCTCAGCCTGTTGCTGAAGTTGTAGTATACCTTCGGGTTTAAAGTATAAGAAGTGAAAGGAGGCGAGGTTTTGCCTACCGTCTCAGGGCTCAGGTCGTACCCATCAGAGCGCAGCCTGTCAGCAAACAAGTATAAACCTGCTTTAGAAGATTGCCAGTTAAGGTCGGCGCTTGTATTCAGGGTCTGGAAAGTACTGTAGCGACCACGCACGGTAGCGGCAAAGGGCGTTGTATCTTTTTTCGTGATGATGTTTACCACACCAGCCATGGCCTCACTCCCATAAAGCGACGAAGCAGGCCCTTTAATCACCTCCACACGCTCAATGTTGCCTACGGCCAGGCGTGTCAGGTCGAGCACGCCGCTTGTTCTGCCCACTACAGGCTCACCGTCAACCAGGACAAGTACATAATCTGAGCCCAAGCCCTGTATCTGCAAGCCTGTGCCGTGGTTAGAGATTAGCTGCAAGCCTGTCTGCTCGCTTAAAACCTCGTTCAGGCGCACAACTCCTATCTGCGAAATCTGCTCTTTTGTAATCACATCCACAGGAATAGGCACCAGCTCTGCACTTTGCTCCATCCGCGTAGCCGATACCACCACCTGCCCCAGTTCCGACACCTGCTCTTCCAGCTGCAGTTTCAGGTAGGTTTCCTCGCCGGGACGAATCGTTATTTCCTGCTTCAACGGCTTATAACCCACTGCCGATACCTGCAACGTATATGTACCTGCTGCAAGGCCAGAAAGCTTAAAGCTACCCGCTGCATCTGCCGTAGCACCTGACTTACCCGCCAAAGCCACTGAAGCATAAGCTACAGGTCTGCCCGCTGCACCAAGCACCTCTCCTGCTACCGTACCATATTGCTGCGCAG
The DNA here is from genome assembly GCF_042678745.1 of Pontibacter rugosus. NCBI lineage: Bacteria > Pseudomonadati > Bacteroidota > Cytophagia > Cytophagales > Hymenobacteraceae > Pontibacter > Pontibacter rugosus. The sequence goes on from NZ_JBHTLD010000142.1 coordinate 7,715, forward strand.
CCACAGCCATGCTACCCAGCAGGTAACACATCACCAGAAGTATAGAGACACGCATTATTTTAAGTTGTGAGTTTTGAGAAAGGAGCTTTGCTGGGAGGACAAGTAAAGGCTGACACTCACGCAGGTTTCTAGCTTGCGTAAAGTGATAGGAATGTCCACTATAGGAGTTTGTAAGGAGATCTGGTCATCTTGGTTTTTGTCATTCTGAAAGAATCTTGTGGAAAGAAGTCTCCTACCCCCGCATTAGTAAAAGCTTAACCTCCGGGGGTAGGAGCCCTCTACTGCAACCAAGATTCTTTACAGCATGACATCAGGTTTTAAATATTCAATCCAGAATAAAACCCCTTACCACTAATAGGTTATCTAAGACAGCGTAGGTAAAGAACTTACCAGTGTGCGCCACTCTTCCAGCTCACGCTGGCCAGGTTTGCGAAGCCCGAAGAAGCTTACTACTAGGTCTTTGTTGTGGTCGTATACTTCTACCGAAGTAACTAATCCGTCGCGGGTTGGCTTTTTTACCACCCACGCAGAGCCGACTGTGTCCTGGCGCAAGTGCATGTTAAAGGCAGGGTCGAGCACATTTAACCAGGTTTCTACCCCATTGTGCCCTCGCTCCAGCACGCGAATAGTGCGCACCTTGTCCTGGTGAATCTGGATGTTGCCGCGGTTGCCCACAAATATCATGATTGGCAGTTTTGTCTTCGAGGCACTTTCAAGTATAAGCTTAGTACTGATGGCATCTACCGGATAAGTAAACGGACCATGCGCCAACTCCATGGCATGGTGGCGGTGCACCTGGTGCTTTGTAAGCATACTATGGAAATCGTGGGTATCCTGCAGGTCTGCCCAGTCATAAAGCAACTCTTCTGCATCTGGTTCTGCGGCATAAGTTTTAACAGCGTAAGGTTCCGTAAACTGCTCCTGGCTTTGGTCTTCTGACGTAAAGTCCTCTACCAAGCGCCTAAAAGCATCATAGTCACTTTTCCCTTCCTGCATGTATACTTTCATGATGGCATCGCCTGCCTTATCAAAAACCTGCAGGCTTACCAACCTGCGGCCGCTTTTCTCCTGCTCCACGGCAAAAGCCACGTGCCAGGCATAAAAGAACATCCGCGACTCTATAGGGCCGATTACCGTGCCTACACCTGCTCCACTTCCGCCTATGCTAATTTTCTCAAAAGCTCCTTTGTGCTCTAAAATACAGCTGTCGTTACGAGTCAGCGACATCACATGCCCCAGTTCTGGCAAGCGCGAGACTAATCCTTTCCAGTCGTTGTTCAGGCGGATGGCATTTTTACCCACTGTGGTGGCTACTAGTGCGGCTTCGCTGGAACCTAATTCTTTGGCAGCCTCCCGAATGCGAATGCCGGGTTTGGCAGCCTCTAGTCCGGCCCAGGCCTGTGCCAGGGCAACTCCGTTTTCTGTTTTATGCGCTATGACGTTCTCCATGTGTTTCTATGGTTATGAGTTTTTGAAATTCTGTTTTAGTTTGATGATATGGCAGCGCCATAATGTAAGGCCTGCCACAGCTACCGTGGCTGACCACCTGCACAGGGTGCGAAAACGTACGCTCCAGCACGTCTTCCTGCATCAACTCCACCGTACTACCCTGCGCCACCGTTTTTCCATTTTTCAAAAAGAGCAGTTCATCGGCGTACTGTGCCGCCAGGTTCATGTCGTGCAGTATAGCCAGCACCCCTACGTTTTTGCCGCACAGTTGCCGGGCAATGTGAAGCATGCTGTGCTGCTGCGCCAAGTCCAGGTTAGAGGTTGGCTCATCGAGCAGCAGGAAGCGTGGCTGGTCTGTGTTATCCTTTATTTGGGTGATGACGCGTGCCAGCTGCACCCGCTGCTGCTCTCCGCCTGAAAGGCTGCTGTAGCTTCTGTCGGCCAAGTGCAGGATGCCCGTCGCCTCCATCACTTCTTCTGCCTTTCTGGCTGTTTGTTTCAGGGTTTCGCGATAAGGCAAGCGCCCTAACTGCACAATCTCCCTCGCTTTAAAAGGAAAGTTTACATGCACACTCTGCGGCAGCACCGCCCTTACCTTTGCCAGTTCCTGGGCTGTATAGGCAGAAAGGTTCTTGCCGTTCAGTTTTATACTTCCGCTGTAGGCTACTTCCTTTGTCAGCACTTTTAGCAGCGTGGATTTTCCTGCTCCGTTTGGCCCCAGCACCGCCAGAAACATGCCCGGCAACAGCTTCAGATTAACCTGCTCCAACACCTGCTTATGGCCTCTGCGGCAGCTTATATCCTGTGCAATGATCATGCGCTTAGATAATATGTTTCTTTTTAGCCGACAGCAGCAGCCAAATAAAGACAGGTGCCCCCAGCAGGGCCGTTACAATCCCAATCGGAATCTCGGAAGGAGCAGCTACAGTCCTGGCAAAAAGGTCGGCGAGCAGCAGCACAATAGCACCTGCCAGCATAGAACCCGGCAGCACCACGTGGTGGTCTGGGCCAAAAGCCATACGCAGAATATGCGGCACCACCAGGCCAATAAAGCCTATCGTACCTGTAAGCGACACAGCAGCCCCCACCGCCATCGAGCTAAGCAGGATGATCAGATACTTTACCTGTTCCACGTTCACGCCCAGGTGGTAAGCTTCCGCCTCCCCCAGCGATAGTGCATTTAACTTGCTACCCAGTAAGGTCAGGCCAAGAGTCGGCAGCAGCATCATGGGCAGCGCCAGGCTTATACCTTGCCAGGAAGCTCCGCCCAGATCACCCATACTCCAGAAAGTGAAGCTGCGTAGGGCTGTATCATCTGCATAACAAATAACCAGCCCGATAAGCGCACCCGCCAGGGCATTGATGGCTATACCGGAAAGTATAAGCACCGTGATATCTATTTTGCCGCTTCGGTGGCCAAGGCTATAGGCAGTTAGCGTAGCGATAAGGCCGCCCGTAAAAGCGCAGACAGGTAGCAAGTATGGTCCAGCAAGTACTGCCCAGAAACCTGACAGCGCAGACCCAAACACAATGGCAACTACTGCAAACAAAGCCGAACCACTGGATACCCCGATCAAACTGGGCTCTACTAATGGGTTGCGGAAAAGCCCCTGCAAACTTGCCCCTGCAACCGCCAGCGCTGCTCCTACTACCATCGCCAACACCAGCCGTGGCAGGCGAATGTATAGCAGCACCCGCTCCTGCTGCAGCGTAAAACCCTCTGCGGCTCCGCCTAGCTGGTGCCAGAGTATGCGTAAGGCCTCAGCACCCGAAATAGCCACCGCACCAACCCACAGCGACACCAGCAGCACTGCCAGCAAAAGCAGGCTCAGGCCAGCAAGTATAAACCAGGTGCGGCTATCGGCACCCCTGCTATGTATGCTAACCAGCATTATTTAGCAGCGACTGTTGGCTGCAAGGTAGGATGTAGCTTTTGTGCCAGTTCTAAAGCGGCTTTGCCAACGCGCGGCCCGAATCCCGACAGGTAATGCCCATCCATGGCAATGATTTTCCTGTTCTTACCAGCGTTAGTTTCTTTGATACCCGGTACCGCCAGCAGCCCTTCTTCACCGCCTATACTTTGCAGGCCGGAGTCAAAAAGCAACACATAGTCTGGGTTCGCCGCTACCACTGCCTCGGCAGTAAGTGGCTTGAAGTCCTCTATCTGCGGCACGGCCAGTTGACCACCAGCCATGTTAATCATCGTTTCAGCAAAGGTGCCTTTGCCGCCTATACTTAGAGTGCCTTGCCCACGGGCATACACAAACAGCACTTTCGGCCTTGCCTGTACATGTGCGAGCATCGCGTTAAGCTGGTTAAAATCATTCTCTATTTCTACTACCAGCTCCTGCGCCTTTTCCTCTTTGCCCAACAGTTTTCCGATGTCGCTGATCATGGCCTGCGTGCTTTCTTTGGAAAGTTTGTTCTGGAAGTAGTGCTGCGTAATGCCTGTGCTGTTTAGCTGTTCTGTTACCGCTTCCGGCAGGTAATCTGCTTCAGCTAATACTAAGTCAGCCCCCGTAGAAATCACTCCTTCGGCTTTCACGTTGTTGCGGTAGCCCAGCGAAGGCAACTGTTGCATGTGCGCTGGGTAGGTACTGGTGCGGTCGGTGGCGACGATGTTATCGCAGTAGTCCAGAGCGCAAACGATTTCTGTAATGGTGCCGCCCAGCGTGGCTATTTTTATATTTGACTTGGTATCGGGCACTGTCACCGTTTGTGTATCGGCGGCAACGGCTTGCTCCTGCGTGCCGGGTGTGCAGGCAAAGATGGCTATACTTAGTGCTGCGCTGCAGCTGATGCCTAACCACCGCTTTACAAAGGCTTGGCAGTGGTTATCATAGTTGTATTTTGTACGGATCTTTTTCATCTGGCTCTGCTGTTATTTTGAATCATTCTAACAATAGCAAAGGTATCGGTTGGCACTGCCGCTGTCAATCGCTGAGAGTAGCCAAACTGTAGTGGTTAGTAGTAGCGAGGGTGGGGGTTACTTGTAGGGAGAGGTATAGCTAATGGTAGGGAGAAGTGCTTTTGTTTTGGTCTAAGCTGGCGTGGGTTCTGTTCATACACGGCTTTAGTTCTGGCCTTCTGCGTTGCTGGCTACTTGCGCTCCAAGTTCGCGAGGATTCGTTTTCCCACTCGGCGCTGTGTATTGAAGCTGCCATCGCTCCGCTGCAGGCTGCCCTTCGGGCACCGCATCAATACAAGGCACCTCCTGGAAAAACTGGGAAAGCTTTTACTTCGATCAGCAATTAAGGAAAATCAAGAATACGTGGGGATACTACAAGTATAAAGCGAGAGTATAAGAATAACAGCTGATCAGGCACCGTTAGCAAGAAGCAGCTTTGGAATAAGAATTAAATGTTCTGCCTAGACGGCAACACAAGCAAATGCTCTAGTAAAGAGGCAAGATGTATAAAACGCTGTTTGCTTCTGCACTTTTATACTTTAAACAGCATTTCTAATTCTTAATTTCTAATTTGGCAAAGCCCTACCGTAGTTTTACAATGCCTAGGTCCAGGGCTTTTACGACTAGTTCGGCTGGGGACTTGATGCCTAGCTTGCGGAGGATGTTTTTGCGGTGGGAGTTGATGGTGTGGTGGCTCAGGAAAAGTTTTTCAGCGATTTCCATGGTGGATTTGCCTTCGGCTATGAGCTGGATAATTTCTATTTCACGGGCAGTTAGCGGATGCTCTACCTGTGGCTTGTTCGGCTCCGCAAACACTGATTCCAGCACCTGGCTGCACATAAAGCGCTCGCCTCGCGCCGTTGCTCTAACTGCATTTACAATTTCCTGCTCCCCGCATACTTTCAGCACATAACCTGTAGCACCTGCTTTCAGGGCCTCCATGACGGTGTCTTTGCCGCAATCGTCGGTGATGATGAGTAGGTTGGTTTTGCCTCCCAGGCTCTTTAGCGTGGCAATTTTAGCTAGCTCCAGCAAACCGGGCTGGTTACAGTCCAGCAACACGACGTCTGGTTGCTGCGTCTGTACTAGTTGCAACAGCTCTTCTTCGCTTTCGGCTTCCGCAATTACCTCCAGCCCTTCCTGCTGCTGCAGTAGCGCAATTATCCCCTTCCTGATGAGGAGATTTGCATCGGCTACTAGCACTTTGGTGGAGGACATAGGTAAGTTTAAGATTTAAAGGTATGATTAGGTTCTTTAC
>NZ_JBHTLD010000143.1:0-13089 GCF_042678745.1 Pontibacter rugosus
TTTGATAGCGAAGTACAAAAATGAAAGTTTTGAATTCTTTAAATACAACAACAGTAAAGGAGAAAGAATTAATACCGTTTTTGTCTTTGAGTCACAAGCAGATTATCTTGACAAGTATCTAAGCTATTACCAAGATTTACCGAATTTAACTGAGGTAATTGTATTTGCTAGTGATGGAACATTCAAAATTTCTAGAAATGGAATGGAGTACTTTATAAGACATAGTCACCAAGATGTCTTTACGGACAAAGAAGGAAATACACGTGGAGTATCATTGGAAGTTTCTAAAATTGTAAGGAATAACCTTATTAAACGTTTCAATGATTTGATGACAGCAACTGATTTTGACCAAATTAAACAAATAGTTACCGAGAGTAAAACAAAAGGCTTTGGTGAGCTATCCATTTATGATACCAGCTTAAGAATTGCAAAGTTCAAGAACATTGAGCCAGATAAAGTATACTTACACGCAGGCGCAAGAAAAGGGTATGAAGTCTTAGAAAGAAAAGGATACATTCCAATTGGAGCTACTAAGAAGAATTATTTGACAATAGAAGAACTACCTTTTGAGTTTCAAAAGAACTTAAAAACCTATGAAGCTGAAAATGTTGGATGTTTGTACAAAGCACAATTTGAGCAGCTACCAAATAAAAAGTAAGACAAACACTAACCCTGCACAGGCTCCATACTCGTCTGCGCCTCGTCAGCAGCCTGTACTAACCGTTAAGGGGTATCAAGCAAACGTATCACCTCCTCAATCTGCGTGGAAAACTCACTTTGAGCCAGCTTCAGCTTTTCAACAGCAATGCTGTTGATGCTGTGGCTGTTGGATAGCTTCTCGTGCTTTTCCAGGATGTCAAAGTTGTCGGAAAAAAGAAGGTCCACGTGAAAGTGCTTGCTGTAGAAGCTGAACAGAAGTAAAAGCAGTTCGATCGTCCCTCCCACCCCGTTCTCCAGCCGGGATATCTGGTTCTGGTTCACCCCCATGGACTCTGCCAGGCTCTCCTGCGATAAATCAAGCCGCTTTCGCAGCAGCTTTAGCCTCTGGCCTAACTCCTGTATGCTTACGCTCATACCTGTAACGCTGTGATTAGTGTCTTAACCTCATTTCTAATTTTATTGTAGTTCGCTCTCAGGATTTGGTCTTTTTGATCGGGGGTACCAAAGTTATAAAATTTTGGCAAATCAAGATACTGCTTTTCTTCCTGTTGTATGTTATCAAGGTCGAGATTAATTTTACAGTGGTAGGTACTGGCAACATACTTCCCGCTATACTCTTCGTTATCGGAAGCCACCTGGCCTACCAGTTCACCGGCCTGCAAATTGGCAATTTTTGATGCCGGAATAAGCGGTCCCATTTCCTCGTTCATGTTCACCGAAGTACGGTTCCGATCCACACTAAGCCCCTCCTTCAGCTGCCTCACCCTACCAAACAGTTTTTCCAGCCAGTCAAGCGTCTCTTTATTACGGGCAGAGCCCGAGAGTACATTGGCCGCTACAGAGCAAATGGTGTCGGCTGTTTCCCTGCCATATTGCTGCCGCAGCTGCGGTAGTTCCTGCAGGCCCAGCAGCACAGCTATCTTATTGCTCCTGGCAGTAGCGATCAGGTTCTCCACCCGGTGTATGTAAAGCGTAGGAGACTCATCCACGATCAGCCCACAGGGCAAGTTCCCCTTTGTATTGATCAGGCGTGTCATGCGATTGAGGATAAGTGCATTGCAGGCGCTGTTAATGCTCTGTGTGGCAGGGTCATTTGCAATCACCAATATAGAAGGGTTTTCCGGGTCCGTTATCTTTAAATTAAAGTCGTCTCCTGATAGTACCCAGAATGTTTCTTTTGTGGCCAGCCGACCAATATTAATCTTTAAGGTGCCAATCTGCCCTTCCAGCTGCTCAAAGGCTCTGTTCTTATAGGCTGTGGCAAAAGGCGAAAGCAGACTCTCCAGCTCAGGTTCGGAAAAGAGCACCTCGAAAATCTGATCATAGCTAAGGTTAATGAAGGAAAGTACATGCGGAAAAGAAGAATACCGCCCCCCTTCGTGCCGGCTCAGAAAGTAGATGCAGCTAGCCAGGAAATTAACGGCTGACTGGTTGAAGAATTGCGCAGTCCCAGAGTCCCTGTCTCCTTTCCGCAGCGCCTCCAGCAGCGCCTCAGCTGTTTCGGTGGCATCAGCCAGGGTAGGCAAGTACTCCGGCTTTAAAGGGTTAAACCTCCTGCTGTGCTCTACGCTATTAAAATTGATGACATGGAACCTGTGGTTTTTCAATATCCCTCTCTTTCTATTGACCAGGTAATGGTAATAAGTCGTTCTGGCCAGGTCTGGAAACTTGAAGTCGTAGACCATCATAGAGAAGCCTTTCCCCAGAAGCTGCTTGATAAAAGGCAACACCACCGAGAAAGACTTTCCTGAGCCGGGTGTACCTATCAGCAGTGTTGCTCGAAAGGGATTTACCACATTGAGCCACCCGCGCTGTACCCGCTTTTGGTAATAGTAAAGCATCGGGATATTCACCGAGTGTGGCGTATGCACCGGTTTCCTGGACTGCTCAAAGGACTCATTTTCCACGTTGAATTTGTCTTTCATCAATCGGTGCTGTATATGCTTGGAGATATTATCCAAGGCTATATGAATCATCATCGCACCTAAGAAGGAGAGCAGGATGTAAGCCGCATCAGACAGGGACACATCCCAGAAAAGAATACGGCTGCTTTCAATAAAATAAAACAAACCCGAGCCAAAGAAAAAGGCGCAGCCGATAAGCAAGGGAAGGAAGATATGCCGGAGCGGGTCGAGGTCCAGGTTCTTCCTGGCCTTTGTGCCAATGCTCACGATCAGAATCAAACCGAAGGTGAAAGCTTTGGAGAAGTAGATGTGCTCATAAATAGCCATGCGCTTTACTTTGCGCAGTACAGGCTGCAGCTGATACATACTGCCCGAATCCATAAAGAGGAAAACAGCTACCTCCACCACAATAGTGAAGTAGATAAGTCCCTGTAGGAAGGAGTAAAGTTTTTTGATTTCGCTGGATTCTTCCATATCGTTCCTGATAAAGGTTATCCAATACTATCAGATAGATGTGAGGGAAAGACTTAGCAAACTTTCTTTCCTGAGAAAATTCCCATCGACTAGGTAATACCTGCTCACAACGGAATTTTGATGCCAGCCAGCAAACCAGCTCTGAAGCTGTGGTCTACCCGGAGTACCCCCTCGTTTTTCTGTTGAAGCATCAGCACTACATTTCCCGGCAGCACATAACTCAGCTCCAGCCCTGCCTGCAGGGCTCCTATGAAGTGCTCGGTATTAGACCCGATGCCCGCTCCCAGGCGCAGTTTGAGCAACGTGTTTCTGGAACGGGTAAGCATGGGTTTGTAAGCAACCCCCATTAACCAGTTTTTGCTGTCGTCCACGTTGCTCTTATAGGCATCACTGAAGATCTCATAGGAATTGTGGTGGCGTTTGCTGAACTCCAGGGCTAGGTTAGCAGTTAAGGCATCTTTGTACATCCAGCCGCCTGCCAGGTTCAGGTGGGTGTAGCCCTCTTGCGCTCGGCACGGCAGCACAACTAAGAGCAGTAAGGAAAGGAGTAACGACTTTCTCATAAGGTGTCTGCATGAAGGATGTCGGAATAGTCAATTTTAAGGGAGATGGTGCGCCCAGAAATCTGCTCCTCGGCCACCTCAATATTGAACACCTTTTCCTCCGGGAAAGTAAACTTCCTGAACACAAACACGTTCCGGTACTTACGCTTGAAGTGACCCGTGTCATAAAGCTGGAAACTGGGCTGTAGCTCCACCTGCTGAAAGTTAGTGGCCTTCACAACTTTTTTATCCTCAACCTTAAACCGTATTTGATCGACCGTATAGGGGATGTTGGTGTCATTTCTAAGGGAGAAATCAATAAAGAAATAGTCCCCCACCGTATAGATGTTGTTCAGCCTTGCCCGCATCCCCTGCCCTTTCGTAGTCACACTATTGAACTGGGGTTTTCGCTGGAGAGCCAGCAGCGCAAACCGCGCCATGTCCTCCCGGCTCATGGCCACAGCTGGGTTCAGGTAAACATCTACCTGGGTAGGGTCTATACGCACCTCCGTATCTGCCCGATCCGCTCGGCTGTAGGCCAGCTTATATTGTACTAGGAAGCGCTCTCCAACGATGGTGATAATACCCGGTTTTGCTCCGCCATGCTTGGGTTTGACCCGAAGGATATTGGCAACAGGTATGTCTCCGGCCACATCATCTGTAGAGATATCTACATACTGTATCGGCTCAGGACTCACAATATGCGTGGAGATGCTCTCATGCACGTGCACTACCTGAAGAGAATCCTGTGCCGAGGCTGAAAACAGCAGGGCAAACAACACATATAGAAGGAATAGCTTTTTCATATTATTGGGCTTTATTATCTATCAAATAAACAATGGTGTTGTACTTTAACTTAGCTTTGTTCTTCCGGATGGCTTTGCCTGCGGCGCGGGTGGTGGTCTGAGAAACCCTTTCCAGCATAGAATAAAGCATCTGGTTGGCATCGTCAGGTGAATCCTCAAAAGTCAGTGTCTGACCACTGCTCACATTCCCGGCAAGCTCTTTTGTAAAGTCCCGGAACTGCGAATCTGGGACATACAGCCCAGCCAAGCCGTCGTTGTCGTAGATACTCAGGTCTACCGGGATGACTTGGTTGCCGTAGAGTATAGAGCGGATGGCTATCTCAATTCGTTGGGCACTGAAACCGGAAACAGTGCCGTAGAGGTAGCTGCCTTTCTTTATTTCGTAGTCCCGCACATAGATGTCATCCAGCAAGCGAATCCTGATCCTGCCGCCTTGCATCACCTTCAACCCTTCGTCCAGAATAGCTCTGATAAACTGCTCCTCACTGTCGGCTGTAATGGTATTGAAAAAGGCTTTATTCGTATTCTTGCTTTTGGTCACGGGTAACGGTGTCGGCTCTTGCTTCTCGGAAGCCGGTGCATGGGCTTTCATCGGCTGTGGCCCCGTACGAGAAGGCACAGGTTCCTCTCCTACCCGGCTCAGGCTGTCAATAAACATCATCTGCTCTCGGAATAGCCGCATCTCCTCTTCATATGCCGATTCAACTTTTCGCATAGGGCGGGTTGACCGTCCAGGCACAGAGGCAGTAGCAGACGCATAGCGCTCTGAGCTGAGGCGCTGCCGCTGGCTTACCCGCTCCATAAACTCCTCCGGCTGCTGATCCGACAGGATACGGTTATTGAGACTGTCGAGCATCCGCCGCTCCTCCTCCGTGTACACGCTGCCATAGGCCATGTCCCTGGGGTCTACCCTATCCTCCCCGATTTCCTGCATGGCCGAGTAGTCGGTCCTATACTTAAACTCGTCCCGAAAAGCCGAGAACTTATCCTTCATTTCCCGCTTTCTCAGGTTGGCATCCGGAAGGGAGGTATTCAGGGCTGTTGTCTCGGTGAGTTCCACTTTCGTTTGTGCGGCGGTGTCCGCCGGTGTCATGTCCAGCCACAGGTAATTAAGCAGTACAAGGAAAGGGAGTATGATGAGCGGGATGGCATACCTGGGATGCCGAAAGTTAATTCTCTTCATGGATGATTCGGTTTAAACGCTGATCAATATCTTTGAGAAAAACACTGTCTTGGGCACGCAGGCTGTCAGGGTTTAACTGCCTGGCCGTGTTGTAGAGCTTTATCAGCTCCAGCATATCTGCGGTACTCGACCTGCCTATAGTCATCTTGTCGCCAGAAGTATCAAGCTGCCTGTACAGCTTGCCAACCGACACGGCATAGGTTCCCTGGTGCAGGTGCCGGACGACTAATAGCCCCATGACAGCCACAGACAGTAAAACCAGCATGGCCAGCACCACTGCTTTAGGATTCGAGGCACAGTAGTCCCTGACACTTTCCTTGAGGTATGAAAGCCTTTGCTTTATGTTACCGCTAAAAGGATTTCTTCTCGACATACTCCAAGTCCTTGTTCATGACCGTTTTCCAGTTCTTTATCAAAAGTCCATGGGGGTTGTTCTCTGTGCGCGGCACTTCCTCAAGATCCCCCTCTGTGACAAGAAGTCTTTTCATCACAGAGGTCTCCCGCTCAATGCGCTGTGTGGCGTAGTAGGTAAAGTGCCTGTTTTCGTCCACTTTAACGCTATCGGTTTTGATCGTCAAAACCGCAGAGCTCGCCAGGATCTGGTTGTAATAGCCCTTCTCCTTCAGGTTGTTGTATTGTGCCAGACCGGACTCATCCACCAGGTACATGGCCTTGGAGATGTTATTCTTGATGTAGGCGTCATCTGGAGGTAGCGTGAAGAAGAGCAGGTGAAACATGTTCACGTGCGACTTGTACTCTACTGTACGGTTTACCCCCAGCTCGGTCTGCTCCACCAAGAGCGGCACCGAGTGGTCGATCACATAAATCTTCTTCCGCTGCTCCTCGGCATAACGAAAGGCAAAGGCGCAAACCGTACCTACTATAATGATGGAGGAGATAAAGCTGCCGATACTCACAGCAAATGCCAGCTTCATTTTCTTTTCGAGGTTGTTTATCATAGCAAGCGCTTTTTAGTTTATTTTAAAATTCCTCCGGCCGCCTTCGCAGCTCCTCCTGCCATTGTACCAATGGCATTACCCACACCCATGGTGTGCACGATCCAGGTGGAAATAATGGGAATGGTCAGCATGGCCAATCCTCCCACAATCAAGGAGACAATGTAGAAACTGATGCCGCCAGAGGGGAAGGAAACGTAGGCAATGAACATCTCTTCGTTGCCCAGTACTGCCTTCAGGATATCTATTTCTTTCATCAACCCATACTTGACCAGCACAAAGGAGATGGACATAACGATATAGCCCAGTCCCGAGTACAGCCCTACGGAAATATAGCGGGCAATCCAGGTCAGGTAGGAGTCCCGAAAGCCCGGCAGCACGCTCAGGGCAAAGGAGAAGGGGCCCAGGATCACCAGAATGCCTGCAAAGATGATCTGCAGAAAATAGATAATGTAGGAGCATACCTGAAAGATGCTGATCACCATCCACTCCACCACCATCATCGCCGTAAAGTGCAGCTTGGCCATCAGCATCAGGTAATAGCCTTTCATTTTGTTAAACAGGGGTTGCAGGTCAATCCCCATCGTTTCGTACCAGCTCGCGTCACTGGCCTCACTCTCAATCCGCTCAAACTCGGCGCTGCTCTCAGAGAGCTTTCGGGCCACAGAGTCTACCAGCGCGAGGCGTTCCTGATGCAAATCCTCCACCTGATCTACCTGTGCACCGTACATGCCTTTTGCCTGATCATTGACTAGCTGCAGCGGCAGGTTCACAGCGTCGATAAATCCTGGCCAGAAAACAATCACCAGTGTCAGGGCGAAAGGGCGCAGCAAAGGCATGATGCGAAGCGTTTCATCCCCGGCCATCATTTTGTAAGCCTCCAGGCCGAAGTACAGCAGCATGCTGATGGCGCAAAGGGCCTGCGCATCGTAGAGGAAAACACTCACCAAATCCTGTATATTGAGAAAGAGCCCGTCGAACAGGTCAAATATGGCTTTATCGATCAATTCACGCATAGCATCAGTCGGTTAAGTCCTGACTCGTTTTAAAGAGAGAGATGAGCCGCCTGAAATCATTCCTCAAGGCCGTAAGCTCCCCGATGTATACCCGCAGCTGCTCCCCCTTTTTGGCATCGTCCAGGTAAGCGTCCAGGATAATCCCGATGTCGGCGTTAATTCTGTCCCGCTCGGCATGGATGGCCAAAATATAATCTGCCTGCACCCCGGCCTGCACCGCCTCTGCATTCATCCCCAATAAGGCAGTGTTGAGTTCATCGATCTTCTTTTTATACAACAGGTGGTATCCTTTATTCAGGGACCTGTCGGCAAACTTGAACATCTCCTGCTCAAATACCTGGCTTACTGCTTCCTCCTGCGCCTGGGCCTTCACCCTGTTCTGGTTTAGCAAAGCCATGGTAGGGGCAAGCTGCAGCATGTTCCGCCTATCAGGCCCTTTCCTGTACTTGTTATGAAACAGAATAAAGTACCATTTCGGGTTGAACTTTCCCCAACGGGTAACAACCTCCCGCTCCAGCTGGTACCTTGTGTTTTTACTGTTAACTGGCTGCACGCCTTGCCCTAAGGCATCTGTAAAGAGACCAGGAAGCAGGGCCAGGCACAAAGCAAGTACACATAACGTCTTCATAGCAATAGAGATAATTTACTTCCTGATTGCCTTGTACTCATCCATCAGGGAACGGATGATCGCCTGGCTGTTGTTAGGGTAGGTAAGTCCCATCGGGTTCATGGTCTTCAAAAGGCCCGCGTACTTGGCCACACGCATCTTGCGCGTAATGGAATAGGCTAGGCCCCGCATCACCCGCAGCTCGTCCACCACGTGGCGTATAAGGGTGAGCCTGTCGGCATTGTTCATCAGGTTCACATCCGTGCCGATGACAGCCACCTGGTAGATATAGGTAAACAGATCGGATGTACGGTTGAGCAGCTCCAGCTCTGTCTTGGCAGCGATCAGGAGCAGCTCGTTATCACCGCGCGCCAGTTCCATCATTTGGTTTTGGTAATGACCTATGTCTGCGGCAATTTGTGAGGCGTAAATAATGTTTTTACTTTGCCCGATAATGGATTGCACGGATTTAAGGGAGTTGTACATCTTTTCCTCCAGCTCCTTGATCTGCGTCATCTTCAGGCTGATGGTAGTCTGCAGGGCCGCAATCTTTCCTTCGTTTTCCTTAATGTCGTTTAAGGCCGCCTGCTGGGCCGTGTGGTTGACAACAAGTGTGGAGACGACCGCTGGGTCAAAAACAACCTGCTGGGCTAGTACATGACCTGTTAGCAGGCCCATGAAGCTAAGCGTGTAGAGGTACTTTTTCATAGCTGCGTTGCAAAATCAGGTGAACAAATTCATTTAGCTTGAGCCCCGAGGCCCTGAAGTCTGCGACAAATCTTTCCAGGGCTTCCCTGAAATCCCCATACTTGCTTAGGTACACTTGTATGGCCTCTTTTTCCTGGCGCTCGGTGGTAAAGGTCAGGTACTCTTCCAGCGATACCTCCACACCGTACACCTCACCGGTGGCCCCGCGCTTGATGTAGACTTCTTTGAAGCGGCCCCGCCCCTCTTTGTTGTCGAGGCTGTTGATGGTGAATATTTTCTTGCGCTCCACCTCATTGATAGAGAGCAGCGCGGCGATCTCATCGAAATTGTCCTTGAATTTGGTCTGGTCCAAAAGGCAGATGGTGTCGGAGTTGTTGATGATAGAATTCTTAACCACAACATTGCCGATGATATCATCCAGCTCCTGTGTCACGACCACGGCCTCTCCCCAGAATTTGCGGACCGTTTTATAGACGTAGAGGATATAGCCGGCCATCAGCGGGGAGGCAATGGCCTTCCAGGCCTCCTCGATGATGAGCGCCTTACGGTTCTTCTTGTGGCGCATCTTCTGAAGGAACACATCCATGATGATCAGGGTGGTGATCGGGAAAAGTACCTTATGCTCCTTGATGGCATCTATTTCAAAGACAATGAAGGGCTCATCAAACAGGGTGGTATCCAGCTCGTTGTTCAGGATCTGGCCATACGCCTCCCCTTTGCAGAACTTCTTGAGGATAAAGCGGTAACTGGTCAAGTCAAAGCTAATAGACTCTTTTTGCGTGATCTCGTCGATCTTTCTGATGGAGAAGTCATAGAAGGACTGGAAGGAAAGGTAGCTGCTCTCCAAGCCGTTTTCAAAGTAGTATTGGTAATAGGAAGTGATAACGGAAGAGAGGACGCTGTCCTCAATTTGGCTGACAGTGCCCTCGGCACCTTTCCAGAGCAGGCCCACCAATGACTTGAGAAACTCCCGCTTCTCCTCGTTGAATTCGGCAGCAGAGATCCGGAAGGGGTTCATCGTAATAGGCTGCTCTTCGGAGTAGGTAATGTAGCGGCCCATGTAGTAGGCACACAGCCCAGAATAACTGTGCCCGGTGTCTACCAGGATAACATCTGTGTGCTGCAGGGCATACTGTCGGATCAGGTGGTTCATAAAAAATGACTTTCCCGCTCCCGAAGGTCCCAACACGAACTTGTTACGGTTATTCATCCGGCCTGAGAAGATGGGCGCATCACTCGTGTCGATCGTGATAGGAATCCCCTGCCGGTCCGTGAAGTATACCTGAAAGCTGGATGACTCACTTTGCAGCAAACGTTCTTTAAAAAGCAGACATAAGGCCGCGTCTGAAGTAGTCAAAAACTTATCATATACTTTAAGCTCCGAACTATTGCCGGGCAAGGCACACCGGAATAGCTCGAGTTGGTTATATGCGTTTCGGGAGGGAATAATGCCAATGGAAAACAAAGCGCTTTCCAGATAGTTAGCGGCACGGTCTATCTCCTTTTCTCTGGCTGAAAGCAGCACGCTGTAATGTCCGTACACGAGCAGCTGGTTATCCTTGGCGATATCGGCCATCACCTGATCAATATCCTGCACACTCAGATCATTGGCCGGGTCAGGCATGGAGAGGTGTTTTTTTCTTTTGGCCTGCAGCCTGGCCAATTCATGGCGCTGATCAGGGATTTGGATCACCTGGTTGTACACCAGGCAGTCACAACCAGGCACCTGGTGCAGAAAATGCATCAGGTCTACCGGGAGGCTGTACCCTATGTGAAGCGCTGTGTTTGGCTTAAGATTAGACGGAAAGTTGATCTCATCTATGTCCACAAGCGAGATGCATCGGATAACGCTGTCACCAACTTGCAGGCCTTCATCTGAGGCAAGGAGGTTATTGAGCGCATAAACCTCATCGGAAAAGTTGAAGGCAAGCATGCGGGAAATAAACTGTTTCACCTCGATCTCTTTCAGAGCATAGGGCTTGAAAGACCTGCTCTCCAGTATGTCCAGCACTTTGGCAACGTTCCGCTGGAATGCTTTGAAGTCTTTCTCGTCATATGTAAAGAAGCTGGAGCGCCGCACGTCCCTTGTTATAGTTAGGTATGTAGAGACGTCTAGGTACTCTCTTCCTGCAAATGTCTCCTGAAATTTCTGACTCAGGAGGTCATCCATTTGCTTCGGCACATAGCACTTCCTGGCTAGTATGTCCGTTTTCTGAAGGGTATAGCCTGCGCCTAGAATTTTAACGATGTTGGCAAATGTCTGGTGGAAGAGATGGTAAGCCTCCACGTCTGCACAATACTGCAGGGCAGGATTTTGTACTTTGATGATAACCGAATAGTCTCCGCGCTCATGATATAGAATATCATGGGCATGACGGTCTATGCCAATGTATGGCAGACCAAACCGCTGCTTTTTCATGGCTGAGAAAAGTGATGACGTTAAAGTTATGCTGCCAGGGCCAGACTCCTATCTTCGTGCAGAACGCCTCCATTGTGCGGGCATGATGTATACCCCTTTTGACTTCGTTTTATGATATAACCCTTTCTTCTGCTGCATAGCCGTAAACCCCATACCGCCGAAAGTCACGATCACCAAGGCTACCAGGCCTGAAAAGAAGTTGAGCGAAACAGATAAGACAACTGCCGCAAAGAAGCCAGTTAGAACGGAGGCCAGGCCCCAGTAGATATATCTACCTTTCAAGGATTTAAATACAAGGGGGTTTTGCAGCCCCTTGTAGACATTAAATCCTCTGTTATCTTCGGGAGCCACGGCTTACAAGCCGAAGAAGGCTTTGATCACCACCCCCACCACCATCAGGAATACACAGGACCCCATCCACCCCATGACAGCCTTTTGTGTGTCCTGGTCCCCGGAGTTCCACTTGATGTACACCCTAACTCCCCCAATCAGGCCAACAATAGCTCCGATGACCAGGATTAGGTTGCCTACAGGGTCAATGTAAGTTTGAAGCTCAGAGGCTCCGGCATCAATGCCTCCGGCCCCTTGAGCAAAGGAAGATGGGACAGCGAGGACTACCAACACGAGCATAGCAAGTATCTTTCTCATAATCTCTGTTATTGAATTAAAAATTTATGAAGAAAAAGGTATTGCGTTTGAAAGTCGCCTGGCGTTCTGAAGGAACTCCTCTAGGGGTATACCCTGCCCTATCACGGGCATGGCGACACTGTTCTCAGAGGCCGTCTGATGCGCAAAGGCATGCTCGTCGGCTGCAACAGGATATTCTTGGGAACCGCTATCCAAGGGTAACTCCTCCTGCTCGTAATCCTCATAATCCTCCTCGAATTCTTCCTCCAGGTAATCCTCGTCCACAATGTCTTGGGGTGACTCTGTAGTGTCTACTAAATCGGAAACACTGTACTGCGCCACCATATCTGCGGCCACGCCTTTTGCATTTTGAAGGTACAGGTCAAACAAGAGGTTACCTGCATAGTAAAGCACATAGAGTACTGCTATCGTAGCGAAGAAAGCGCCCCAAGACATAACTATATAATTTAAGTTAAAACATCGGTTTACAGCCTAGACATTCCTACTTTAAATATATAATCGATACGAAATACGGTTTTATACTTATACGTATATTTTAAGATTAGATTATTTATTTATATACTTTTTTACTTAATGTTATAGATTCAGCTTAGTTCAAGAACTTGTTATCAGTCCTATCACGGAGCCTTTGAATCTCCTCTTTATGCTCTTCAATGAATTTAGCAAACAGGTAGCTTGCCAGCACATTGATTTTAATCCCTCCTTTTTTCTTCAGCAGGTCTAGCACTTCGTGTATATGCACGTCCACATAAACTGTTTTGGAGGTAAAGGTAAACTCCTCCTTCGCCTTATCGAGTTCAGCAAGCAGTTGCTCGAAGCTTAAACCTGACGCTGCTTTACCCGAAGCCTTTGCAGCTGTCATTTTCGAGGAAGGAGCCTCCTGCTTTTTGCCTGCTGTAGCATTAGAAGAAGCCTTAGGCTTTTCACCGGCTTTGCCTGATTTTGAAACTGCGGGCGCCGTCTCTTCTTTTTCCTCAGGAACTGGTTGAACAGCTTTCTCTTCTGCGTTTTTCTGCTGGGGAGCCTGTCCTATGCTTTGCTTAAAGCTCTTGATGTCAAACCCTTTGTTACCTGCTGTAGCCATGAATAATATACGTTATTTAATTAAAATGTTTCAATTATTGAATATTAATATAAATTTTATTTAAAGAATCTTCTATATTGTC
>NZ_JBHTLD010000144.1:0-13080 GCF_042678745.1 Pontibacter rugosus
TTATATTTTTATACGTATTATACGTTATAGGACTAAATATGAACTTCGACATCAAGGATTTACCGTATGCCCAGTTTGAGAAGCTGGGGCTAAGCAAGAAAGAGGTTCTGGACATGAAGCCGGAGGACTTGGCCAGCATGCTATCCGGTAACCGCACAGGACTGATGACGCTCAACGTGGAGCTTGGCGGCGGCCAGCGGTTCGAGGCCGATGTCAAGCTTTCGCTTTTCCGAAACCCCGACAACTCGCTTTCGCTGCAGGTGCATCCGGTGCGGGCGCATGTCCGAAACGACATCGGTGCCACTGAAAAGGAAATAGAGCAGCTCCAGCGGGGCAAACTTCTGCTCCGCGACCACACCGCCAGAAACGGCGAGACGGAGAAGCACTTCTTTCAACTGGACCCCGAGACAAACGAGATTGTCCGGGCCAGGGTGCGCGACTTCCTAGTACCCAACGCCATCAAGGACGTGGTGCTCTCCGCCGACCAGAAGGAGCAGCTGCGCCAGGGCAAGGTGGTGGGGTTGGAGTCGAAAGATACAAACCAAATCATTCGGGCCCGCGTGGACCTGACCCAGCCAAGGGGCTTCACTGCCAGGGCGGAAACACCGCAGCAGGGAATCAGCCGCTCGGAGGGCGATGTGAAGCCGCCCGGCCCTAAGCGTTGAAACTATGTAAGCTATGACTACCTTCAGAGAATTTCGGGAGAAAGTGCCCATCACCCAGGTGGCGGAATCGCTCGGCTACGAGGTGAACCTGCAGAAGGGCAAGCGCCGGTTGGAATACAAGCACCCGGACGGCGACACGGTGATCATCAGCAATCCCCATGACTGCGCCCGGCAGCTGTACTTCAACCGGGACGGCAGCGTAGACCGGGGCTCCGTGATTGACTTTGTAGCCAACAGGCTCCCCAGGTTCAACGAAGTATACCAATCCCAGGCGGAAGGCATCAACAAAGTGCTCGCGCGTCTTGCCCATGAGCCGCAGCCTGTTAAACCATCCTTCGCCCCTCCCCCACCGAAGGCTTTCACAGCGAGCCGCTATGCACCCCAGCCGGTAACCCTGGAAAGACTCCACTACCTGACCAAAGCGCGCGGGCTTTCACCTGAGACTGTGGAGAAATTCCTTCCCTTCCTTCGCCTTGTGAAGGACACGGCAAAGGCACCTGATAAGTCCTATGCCAATATCGCTTTCCCGCTCACCAAGGCGGGCAGCACTGAGGTGGTGGGCTATGACCTAAGGAACTACGGGTTTAAGAGCGTAGCCGCCGCCTCGGACCGCCGGAGTGGTTCCTGGATAGCTGACTTTGCCGGCGCGCCGGCGCGCACCCGCAACGTCTACTTTGGGGAGAACCCGATTGACATCATGAGCTTCTACCAACTCAAGCGCAAGGAAATAGACCTGGCCTCCTCCGTGTTTATATCGTTCGGCGGCGGTATTTCCCGCCAACAGGTCAAGCTGGCGCTGGAGCAGTGGCCACTGGCGGCCAAGCACACGCTGTTTGACAACGATTATCAGGGCCGGGTGTATGACATCGTGCTGGCCTCTGCCATCTCCGGCAGGGAAACCTCTTTTAAGAAGCAGTCCGACAGCCTGCTCTTTAATGTGAGCGGCCGCCTCTTTGAGCTACCCGTACCCAAGCTAAGCCTAAGTGCCTTTGAGCGGGAATCAGGCGTACGCTCGGGCCTCCACGTGCACAAAGCCCGTGGCATGAAGGACTTCAACGACATGCTTCACCCGTCCCTGTCGCCCCCGAAACCTGTTTTTACGGCCAGGAGGTGATGGAAACACAGGAAACACATAGCATCCTGATTACCAACATTACTTCGTTCAAGCGATAACCCCTGAAACATGAAAACACGCTACAGTCTCCCCTGCCTTTTATTATTTGTCTTGGTGCTTACCGGTTGCAAAGACTCCCAGCACGGTGATCCGCTGCCTGAAACGGCTACCTTCCGTGTGGACCTGCAGCAAACGGGCGAGCATGAGAAGTTCACGAAAATCGTCCGAATAAGCGGCGGTGATTTCGAGGATACCGACACCGGCGAGCCCATGCCGACCGTACTCTATCATGAGGACCTAGAGGGTGGCAGCCATTCTTACGAGGCCGCGGGTGAGCTGGACATCAGCACCACTGTGGGCTTCTCCCCTGTTGCCGACGCACCCGCCGCGATGGCTTTGAAGATAACGGTGAGCCGGAACGGGGAGGTGATCGACGTACACACCTACACCTATGACCAGGACTCGGATGCTGTAAACAAGGAGCTAAGCTACAAGGTGAACGGATAAGCCTAAGCAGTAGCCCCCCGCAAGCTTCGCTCCCCACCGTCCAGCACTCCGCCAAATGATGCTAATTTGCCGGAGAGCCTCCCGTGCGCGCGCCCTCAGATGGCTCATCTTCATGCTTCAGCTGGTCAAACAGAGGGCTTTCCCTACCCGCAGCAAGGCAAGCCCCGCGCTCCTTGGTTACCTGGTAACTTGGGTAGACAGTATAAGATGCGTAAGCTTTGAGTTATGCAACATATATAAAGACTTATTCAAACAGGCGTTTGGTATCACGTGGCCCGATTGCCTCGTTGTCCTGCTCAGAGTAAGCACCCTTCTCCCGTGGTAAACACTGCCCTGTACATCACCGACACCTGATATAGAATGACAAAAGGGAAGAAAAAGAGAATTCCCCTAGAAAATTCCCCAAGGCAGGCATCGCAGCGTACAGCAAAACTAATAGAAACTCACTCATAGGCTTATCGGGTTAGTCGGGTATAGAAACCTTTGTCAGGAGGTAAGGCGAAACAGGGCTTCTTCCATGCTTTCTTGAGACTTCAGCAGGAAAGTGTCATAGTAACCCTGCTCTTTCCCAACTACCACGTTTACGAGCAGGTCTTCGCCCTGAAGCAAACCTGTCAGCTGTGGCGCATGGTTTCCCTTGAGCTTATCGACAAGCGCTTCATCTTCCTGCTGCAAGGCCAGGACCGTGACATGTGAACCGACGTCCCCCAGTGCGTCCTCGGTCAATTGCAGGAGAAGTCGAAGGTCAGGGACTCGGAAAAGCAAGCTTGCCGAGCCTTGGTCGCTGTGCAATGCGCTGTATGGAGCTTCTACCGGCACAAAACCTTTGTCAACTCCCACGCCTTCCGTGTCGTTTGCAACAACATCATACTTCCAGGCGACGCGAACAGGCGCTAGGGTACGGAATTCCTTGGCACTTTCCGGGGTCTCCCTTACCATCACCCACAGGCTTTTCCCCTCTGAAAGGACTGCAGCCCAATTTACATACTCTCTCAGCCTGTTACGGGTGCCCTCTGGGTTGCCTCCGCTGCCTTCTGGCGCTGCGCCTGCAGCCAGCGGAGCCGGACGCATCACCCCCAGGTAACAGTTAAGCCTTCCTTCTGTATAAGCCTTGAACTCCATCGCTCCTTCGATTTAGTTTCCAGTTGAACCGCCGCTGAAGATGTTCAGCACCCCGATCAGCACGACGCCCACATAAACGAGCAACAGGCCGCCAAACGCGAAGACCTGCCATCTTCTGAAGCCATGCTCCTTTCCGGGGCCTCCCCAATGTATAAAGGCCGCGTACAACATGCCTACCAGGCCGACAAAGCTTAAAATGGTGATGAAGAGCGGAAAGTTCTGCACCGGTACTGTCACCAGTGCCAAGGGAAGGAAGGCAACGGTCAGCGTGACAGCATGATCCCCGATAACACTTGTAACCCCCGAGGTGATTTGCCCGGATTTGGCCACGCTCCAGGTGGCAAAAACCTCGGGCAGCGCCGCCATGGGAGCCGTGATGAACAGCCCGCCCACAATTTTCGACATACCAAGTGCAGAGACAATGTTTTCTGTGGCACGGACTGTAAAAATAGCCCCCAGCGCCAGCGCCGCGAGGCCCGCCACGGCAAGATAAATTTCCTTTCGCTGCCACTCCACCTGCTCACCTTCCTCTTTACCGCGTAGCAGAGCCTGCGCCAGGTAAACCAAGTATATACCCAGCGTAATCCAGCCGTCTACAGGCTGCAGTCCTCGCCATTGCTTGGGCACGGTGAAAATGGCCACGATGGCTATGATCACAAGGTATGGAAGTGCCTGCACGGTAACGGCAGTGGGATTCACCTTTAGCAAGTGTTCCTTCACGTGCTGCTCATGTCCTTTATCCTCGTTCTCCTTCTTAAGGTGCCGGGTGGCGACGTAGGCCGTGATGACCATAAAGGGGATGGCGATCACGTTGGAGCCGAACATGGTGCCTAGGCCGATGTCGGCCACGCCCGTGACGGCACTAGCGACATTGATGCCAATCTCAGGACTGGCCGCCGCCAGGCCCACCAAGGCCCCGCCGGCAGCCACCGAGAAGCCCCACTGCTTCCGCAGCTTCTTCAGCGGCTTTGCCAAATGCTCGGCTCCCCAGTGCGCGGCCCATACGGCGGCAACAAGCACCAAGGCCCATATCCAAGGACTCATAAGGCGCCTCCTTTCACTCCGATAGCGTTGACGCTGGCTACTGCTTTGTTCATAGTCTAATCGTTTAGTGGGGCTGAGAACTATAGCTACGCATGCAGGCTGTTACAGTTTTAACCCCCCCCCACAGCAGCACAAGCTGCTGTGGGGGGGGGTTACCATGCGTAAGGGTACCAAGCTACTGGCTTACAAGGCGCTACTTCCGCGGCATGTAGATAATAATGAAAACACCCACCAGCGCGACCACGGCCCCGATGATGTCGTACCTGTCTGGCTTGAAACCGTCCACCTTCCACGCCCAGAGTAGCGACATGAAGATGAAAATGCCGCCGTACGTGGCGTACACCCGACCAAAGCTTGCCGTCTGCCAGGTGGCCACCACTCCGTATAATACAAGTATGAAGGCTCCCAACAAGCCGTACCATAGGGGCCTGTCCTCCTTCAGCCACAGCCAAACCAGATAACCGCCCCCAATCTCGCACAACCCGGCCAGGAAAAAGATGCTTAACGATTTGAGTACATCCATCTGCTTGTGTTTTATAAAGGACATTAAAACTTGTATCGATGACTTTAACACGCACCGGTAAGATCAATGTAGAGCAGGTCCTAACTGCTGTGGTCGCTGCCGGTTTAGTCAAACTTCATCCGCTGGATACGCACCGCATTCAGAACAGCCAGGAAGGCCACCCCCACGTCGGCAAAAACGGCCTCCCACATGGAAGCAAGGCCGCCGGCACCAAGCAGCAGCACGATGGCCTTTACCCCGAAGGCCAGGGCGATGTTCTGCCAGACAACCTGCTTTGTCTTTTTCCCAATGCTGATGGCCGTAGCGATCCTGACCGGGTTATCATTCTGTATCACCACATCCGCCGTCTCGATGGCTGCGTCGGATCCCAGTCCGCCCATGGCCATGCCCACGTCGGCCAGCGTGATCACAGGCGCATCGTTGATACCGTCACCTACAAAAGCGACCGTCCTGCCCTCGGCTTTCAGTTTCTCCACCTGGCTCACCTTGTCCTGCGGCAACAGGCCACCCTGCGCCCCGTCGAGCTTCAGCTCACTTGCCACTTTCTGCACAATAGAGTCCTTATCCCCGGAGAGCATCACCAGCCGTTTCACGCCCAGCTCCCGCATCCGCCTAATGGCAAGCGGGGCATCCTCTTTCGTCTTATCGGCGATGGTGACGTAGCCAGCGTAGGCGCCATCCACGGCCACGATCACAATCGTCTCGACGATCACCTTGAGGCTCGGGTCAAACGGTACGTTGAATTTATCCAGCAGCCTGGCATTGCCCACCAGCAGCGTCTTGTGTTCGGGTGAACAAAAAAGCAGACCTTTTGTAATTCTTTTTATATATTTACCAGCTTATAGGCCAAATAACTGTTAGCAGATTGACACTGTTTTGCTTCATGAGAAAACCCAGGCATCACAAGAAGGTACGTTTGACGGGGCTGTTTTTCCTAACAGCCTTCGTAAACCTGTACCTTGTCCAGCTGTCCTGTAACCTTCCTCACCTGGTGCAACGGCTTGAATCCAGAGTTTCCACTCCGGTAGATCACCACGGGGCTGCAGAGCGTCATAGCCATAGCCATAGCCACACGCCTGGGCGTGAGACACCTCGTTCTACCCACAGTCACCACAGCAGTCAGCTACCCTACGAGCACGAGCTCCCTGCTCCGTTAACGGCGGATACAGCTTGCTGTGCAGAGCAGGAATATGCTCCTTTTGTCAAAGCCTTCGACTCCACAGAGCTATCGTTTCTTGTAAAGGCACATTTTCCCATTGTAGGCAGCTTGTGCAAGGCAGTACTGAGCTTTTTGTACAAGAGCCCGGTTTCTGCGGTATCGCACGCTCCCCCCGATGCCCCTTTTTCTACGATACCTGATATCAGGATTTTCCTGCACTCTCTTATAATTTGATGCACAAACTGTACCTGTGCCGCATCCATGCTGGAAGGACTTTGCTCTTCCAGCATGGATGCGGTCGTCCTGCTATGCCTATATGTCTGCACTACATTTCCAGCTGGAGGCACAAAGCGGGCTAAAAAGTTTGTACATCTGTGGAGCGAGCTGCCTTGTTCCACGCATTGTTTGTGAATATGAGTAAAGAGAGTCAGCATCAGAAGGTGCTTCGCATCAAAAATATGGTATGCCCCCGCTGCATCATGGTGGTGCGCGAGGAATTGGAAAGACTCGGTCTGCATGTACTGGAGGTGGAACTGGGCGTGGCTATTATCAGTGACAATGACGAACTAGACGTAGCCGCTGTAGAATCGATAATGAACAGCAAAGGATTTGAGCTGCTCCACGATAAGTGGGAGGAGCTTGTGGAAAGCACCAAGGTGGCAGTCATTGACGTGATTTATTCCGAAAAAATAGCTACCCTTGCTACGAACCTGTCCACGTATCTAGCAGAGGAGCTGGGCAGGGACTACTCTACGATTAGCACTGCCTTTAAAACGTCGGAGGGAATAACCCTGAGCAGGTACATTGTACTACAGAAAATTGAGCGTGTCAAAGAGCTGCTAACCTATGGAGAGCTTCCGCTTAGCACCGTTGCAACCAAAGTAGGCTACAAGAGCCTGCAGCACCTGTCGAGCCAGTTTAGAGAAATTACCGGCACAACACCCAATAAGTACAGAACACAGGGCGGTACAGACCGACAAACCATTGACAACCTGCACTAGTTTCTAGAGCCAACAGATATGTAATTCTGCTCCACAAATCTATAAAACTGCTTTAGTCCGAGTAAAGTATTGTAACTATGTCGTTGGGTGTAGCGCGATACCTGATTGGCATAGTTATTCGAATAGATTGTGCAAGCAGGTTTATTTTACTTAGTGTGGGTGCAGTCAGGTGTCAAGAAAGACTCCTGCTGAAAACTGTACGCTCAACGTATTCAAACTCTTATCGCATGATGAAGAATACCCGTTTAGCGGTGCTTCTAGTCATGGAAGGACCTTACAGGCACTTGGAGGAAAGAAGCATGATAAGGTCACAAAGGCAGAATCAAATGCGCAGGAAGCGGACACTCCTGCTTTAGAGCGTGTGGCGCCTAAAAAGCGTGCTGCCCACATGGGGGGAGTCGGTCCATAGGTAAGTGCCAGGAGACAGACCACCTCCAAGTGGAAAGGCTCAGACCCCATAGCTGCGCCTTTTTCATCTGGTTTTTACCTACTGTAACGGTCACACTGAAACAAACCTACGTAAAAAGATATGAGCAGGTACAACTATAACACCCTAACCGAGGCACTTGATGATCTAAAGAAAAGGGGTTACACGGTCGACTTTGGTTTACGTCCATATTGCCTAGAGTGCCTACGGCTACAACTGGAGCTAGGGGCGGGGGAGTTCGAGGTCGATGAGGTCCACCAGTTTAAACGTGACGGTAGTCCCAGTAATAGTTCAGCTGTATATGCTGTTTCCTCTGACAAAGGAATCAAGGGGGTGCTGGTGGACATGCGTGGACTGTGCGTCGACTCGGTGACACCCGAGATGGCGCTAAAACTAGGAACGAATCACTTGCGTTGAAGCTACAGACACTTATGAAGCACGATCACGATCACGAACACGAACACGGCCACCACCACTATTCTGCTAAAAAGCAGGCCGAGAAAGCACTGAGCCAAACAGAGGAGCAATTGGAGGAGAAAACACTCCATGCCCACAGGAAAGCCATGCCACATGGGGAAGGAACTCCTCCCCCTCACGGGGAGCATGTGGGGCACGGTGGGCATGATCACCACCGCATGATGATCGAGGACTTTAGGAAAAGGTTTTGGATTTCGCTTGTGCTGTCAGTGCCGGTGATAGTGCTAAGCCCCATGGTGCAGCAAATCCTCGGCTACGCGCTTGATGTGCCCTACAGCATGTACATCGCCTTCGTCCTTTCCAGCATTATCTTTTTCTATGGCGGATGGCCTTTCCTCACAGGACTGACCGAGGAGGTGAAGAAAGGCTCCCCGGGCATGATGACCTTGATCGGAGTAGCCATTTCAGTAGCCTACCTCTACAGCACGGCTGTCACGTTCGGCCTGGAAGGGATGGATTTCTTCTGGGAGCTGGCCACGCTGATCGTGGTGATGCTGCTGGGGCACTGGATAGAGATGAAGTCAGTGCTGGGTGCCTCCAAGGCGCTCGAACTGCTGGTGAGCATGATGCCTGACGAGGCACAGGTGATACGGGACGGGCAGACGGTAACGGTGAAGGTAGAGGAACTCCGGCAGGGAGACGTTATCCTGGTGAAACCCGGTGAGAAGGTGCCTGCCGATGGCACAGTGGTGCAGGGGGAAAGCTACCTGAACGAGAGCATGCTGACCGGGGAGAGCAAGCCTGTGCAGAAGGTGAAAGACGATCAGGTGATCGGCGGCTCCATCAACGGCAACGGCTCGCTGCAGGTGCGCGTGGAGAGCACTGGCAAGGACAGCTACCTGAACAAGGTCATCAACCTGGTGCAGGAGGCGCAGAAAACGAAATCCGAGACGCAGCGTCTCGCCGACAAGGCAGCCAAATGGCTGGCCTACCTCGCCCTGACGGCCGGCTTCGGCACTTTTGCCGCCTGGCTGCTGGCCGGAGCCGAACTGGACTTCGCCCTGGAACGCATGGTGACGGTGATGGTCATCTCCTGCCCGCACGCCCTTGGCCTGGCCATTCCGCTGGTGGTGGCCATCTCCACGGCCGTGTCGGCTAAAAACGGCCTGCTCATTCGCAACCGGACCGCTTTCGAGAACTCCCGCAATATCACCACCATCATCTTCGACAAGACCGGCACCCTGACCCAGGGCTCCCATGCCGTCGCGCAGGTCGTGGTGTTTGGGCAGACTGTAGATGAACGGGAGTTGCTGAGACTGGCAGCCGGTGTGGAGCAGCACTCGGAGCACTATATCGCGCAGGGTATCCTCAAAAAAGCAAAGGCAGAAGGCATTGTGGTTCCTGCCTCCGAAAGCTTTCACTACCTCCCCGGCAAAGGGCTGGAGGGCACCGTAGAGAACCATGACGTGAAGGTGGTTGGTCCGAACTACATCAAAGAGTTTAACGTGCAGGTGCCCCAAAGCCAGGCGGAGGAGGGTGTGGAGACAGTGGTGTATGTGCTGGTAGATGGGCAGGTGGCAGGTTACATCACGCTGCGCGACCAGATACGCCCTGAGTCTGCCGGCGCCATCCGGGTACTGAAGGAAAACGGCATCAAGAACCTGCTGCTGACCGGCGACAACGAGCGCGTGGCTAAAAGCGTGAGCGACAAGCTGGGCATGGACGGCTACCTGGCAAACGTACTGCCGCACCAGAAGCAGGAAAAAGTAAAGGAGCTGCAGCAGCAGGGAGAGTTCGTGGCCATGACAGGCGACGGCGTGAACGACGCCCCTGCCCTGGCCCAGGCTGATGTGGGCATCGCCGTAGGCTCTGGAACGGACGTGGCGGCAGAGACAGCCGACATTATCCTGGTCAACAGCAACCCGCAGGACATCGCCTCCCTCATCCTCTTCGGGAAAGCCACCTACCGAAAGATGATTCAGAACCTGATTTGGGCCACGGGTTACAACATCATAGCACTTCCGCTGGCGGCAGGCGTACTGTATAACCAGGGCATCATGATCTCCCCGGCCGTCGGGGCCGCGCTGATGAGCCTGAGTACCGTCGTAGTTGCCGTCAACGCGCAGCTGCTGAGAAGGCAGATAAAGTAGCGCAACTTAGGCGTGCTGCCTGCTACTTTATCTGCATGGATAAGGCTGTGTTAGCTTTCCTCTGCTTCTTGCGGCCTTTTTGTGGTGTTAAATTCAGGTGAGCACGCGACCACCCCGCATAGGTAGCAAAAGCTGCTCTATCTTCTGGGGCTGTACATGCAACCGAGTCAAGCCCCCGAAACCACACCTGCTCTACTGCAAGTTTGCGCAGCAAGTGAGACGGTTCGTAGGGGAAGCTGTAACGTAAATAAACATGAAAGAATGCTGTAAAACAGGAGATGAGCAGCCGCCCCGGCAAAGCCACCAGAAGTGGCTCAGATGGGCGCTTTACCTCATTTTAGGCGCTTTAGTCACTTTTGTAGTTGTAAATCAAATAACCTACTAACTCTGATTAAATGTAAGATGAGTCTAAGGCCACTTCAGGCACCACAAATACTTGGGCCTTCATGCTGGCTTTTACGTCACAGCATGTGCTGAAAGGCAACAGAAATCCACCGGCACAACCCATGATCAATACGAGAGGTACACCGTGGCAACATGGGTCGCAGCGGCATAACCCATGACGAACGTAAGCACCAACTGTCCAAGTAGGGTTCCCTGTATCGAGTTGCTGGAGGAGAGGCGCAAAGTCTGCTTTCGCAGGAAATGTTTCGGACAGATCAGTAAACAGCAGAAGGTGAATGGGAAGTACTGGCCGAGCGGGTAAGGCTCCTCTTTGTCAGTGCCGAACCCTTTCCTACTGGCACAAGAACCTGTTATTTAGTTAAGCTGGAACTGGGGTACAAAGTACAGGAAGGCAAGTAGCATGTCAGACTTTAGCTGTCGGACCTCCTTTCTTGCACTTAACGCAGTACTTGCCACAGCCTTCAAACAAGCTAAAGGGAGTGAAAAAAGGGTACTTCTGCACGCGAGTAGTTCATAGTGCGACAGCTGTGTCAGGTGCCCTGAACACCCACAATCTCCAAGGCAGAAACCGTTTCTATTTTATCGCCCTGCTGTCGCCGCTCCACGCAGAGCCACACCCCTGTTTCCGTGGAAGTCTGCATGAGCGCCCCCACGATATACGGTGTTGCCTTTGGGTCCAGCAGCGTCATGCTTCCGTCCTTGCGAACCATCCCATACCCGCTCTCTATGCAGTGCCCCATCAGCGCGCATGCTGTGGTGTGCTTTTTAGCCATTTCTTCGAACCCTGACGAAGGGGCGGTATGGAGGCAGGCAATGTCACCACGTAACCTCCCAATGTTTCTTCTTCAACTTTAGTTTTATCTGCCATTGTTCCTTTTAGTGTGTGTGTAAATATTCTTTTACAAAGGGTGTGAAGCGGGTGTCAGTCACCAATACGAGAGCTTCTTCTCAATGATGGGGCCCCGTTGCTGCCAGCTTCTCTAAAACAGGACAAAATCAAAAGTGTACAGCTTGCAACCAAGAAGCAGCCGAATCCACATCCTGTCAGTATCCTTGGAGCCAAACGATGTATGCAAGACCAGTTCATCCTGGTGCACCTTTGGGTGAACATGCAGGTGCGCTTTGCTCTCCAGCGGAATTATGACCACATGCGCCTTGGCTCCCATATAGTCGCCAAGCGACGAAGCAGGCACCGCAGCACCGTTTTGGTATTATATGAGCCTTGTTGGCATTCGGCAGGCTTGCCGCCAGGCGTACGCTTACCCCTTCTTGGCTGGCGCTTAGAACCTCGCGCGGGTAACGCTGCGGGGGCTGGGCACCCCTGCCACTTCTAGTGCTTTATGAATGACTATCGGTGAGCCGTTCAGAGGCTTGATGTCGCTGTAGAGGAAGAACCTACCTCGGAAAGGGAAGGAGAAGCCCACGGTATAACTTTCCCCCTTTTTCTGCGGGTGCTCATGGGCAAAGAAAGAAAGGTGCTCTGACACGATGATCAGATGAACGTCATTGGTATATACCTCCTCCAGCGCCAGGGGGATGCTGCTGGCCTCCTGGCTGACAGGCGTAAGTAGAAACTAACTGTTTCCTGTGCCTTTATGAAGGGAGGCTCAAAACTTAAGGTGACGTCTGTCATCATACTGTAGGTTACTTAACATTGTACCTGAGGCCTTAGAGGAGGTCGTCGGTCCACAGCCTAAGAGTTACTTCCTATACCAACACGCCTACACCTGGCTGGTATGGCCTTGGTACAAAACGTGACAGGGCTGTGAAGCACAGCCCTGTCACGTCAAACACAAAAACAAAACAACTTATATCAGTACTTATAAACTCTCACCTTTCTTGGTCGGTACTCCGTGCGCATTGATAAACTCAGACAACTCGATGACTTCCTGTGCCTGCTCTTCAATGATCAGCTCAGCCTCCTCTAGGGCGGGTGCATCGTCTCCCCACTTCAGCTCTGTGTTTGACATGGCAAGGGCTCCTTGGTGGTGGCATATCATGAGGTTGGCAAAATCGATATCCGGATCCGGTGTGTCCCGCACTTGCCGCATGCACTGCATCATCCTTTGCATGTCTTTTTTCATTTCCATCATGAACAGCTTACAGTCCTCTTTCGAAAGTGGTTCAGGTGTAGGGTGAGAGGCTAAAAATGCCTGCAGCCTTTCCTTACTTGCCTGGTTTGCTTCCTTTGTCTGCGCTGCCA
Source organism: Pontibacter rugosus (assembly GCF_042678745.1). Classification (NCBI taxonomy): domain Bacteria; kingdom Pseudomonadati; phylum Bacteroidota; class Cytophagia; order Cytophagales; family Hymenobacteraceae; genus Pontibacter; species Pontibacter rugosus. The sequence goes on from NZ_JBHTLD010000144.1 coordinate 12,738, forward strand.
GCTCCAGCCCTCTCGGCTCATGCCCGTACGCTAGCTCAATGTCAGCCATCCTGATGCCCATTTCATGGTGCATGATCATCATGTTGGAAAAATCAATGTCTGGGTCACAGGTCATTTCCATCTGGTTCATCTGCTGCATCATGGAATTGATCACCTGCTGCATTTCTCTGTCGAACTCCTGATCTGCCTGCGAGGTTGCACTCTTGGCTGCCTGTTCTCCACTTGCCTGCAGAGCGCTGTCAGGTGCTACGGAATCCACCTCTTTTTCACAGCTCGCTAAAAAAAAGGAAACGGCCAGCGCACAGGCCAGCGATTTTAAATTCATAAATGTTGCTTTCATAGT
>NZ_JBHTLD010000145.1:0-13065 GCF_042678745.1 Pontibacter rugosus
CTAAAAAAGAGGCATTACGACAAGTGAAAAAAAGCTTAAAAAGGGGCTGGCAGAGCTATTAACCTGCTTGTAAGTATAAAAGAGAGTATAGGCAAGTGTGCGAGGCAATAGGTAGCCTCTACAGTATAACCTGTGCCGGAAGGTGCGTAGCAGGCACAAAAAAAGCCTTACATTTCTGTAAGGCTTTAGAAGTTATGAATATGGGTAAACGGCTAAACTAAGCTTGCTTAACGTTTACTGCATTTAATCCTTTTCTTCCTTCTTTTAGCTCAAATGTTACTTCGTCACCTTCTCTAACTTCGTCAACCAGACCTGAGATGTGTACGAAATACTCTGTGTTTGACCCGTCTTCTTTAATGAAACCAAATCCTTTAGAGTCATTGAAGAACTTAACAATTCCTTTGTTCATTCTAATTATTTTTAATTTGTTGTAAAGTTAGGAACAATATGCAGAAAGTCAACTTCAATTCATTTTTTTCAAGCACTTTATGCAAAGGCAACTTGCTGTGAATCGTGCTGAAAACCATAGCTGCTGCAAGTGAAATGAATTCAGGGGTACTACTTATAGCTGCCTAGTAGCCTTCCCTGTCAAAAGCGTGTACCCGTACATCTTTGGTGCGCTTGTCTTTGGTTTCAGGGCCAGCCTCTAACTCTGTTCCTCTTTTGGTATCGTATACCCAGGTTTTTTTGCCGCCTCGTTTTACGCTGGAAGTATCCTTGATTTCATCTTCACCACGGCCGCCTACAATCACCACTTTTATACCTCTTTTTACGTTGCCACTTATCTCGAATATGTCGTCTTCAGCTAAACCGTGTAGGGTTATTTGTTTCGTGTCAGCGTTTTTAATGATGCGGTGATACACAATCTTTTCATCAGATTCACGGCGTACGGTAACTTCAGTTTCTTCGTCATTTAGCCGCTTCACATCAAACAGGTCTTCTTCATCGGTTCCTACCACCAGTACCTCTTTTGCCATAATGCTATAGAACTCGGCGGCGGCCTCCCGCAGGCTGTTGCGGCGGCTTATTAATTTCCTTTTGGTTTTTTCTCCTACCAAGGCATACACAGAGTCTGGGTACTGCTGTACCGCCTGCGCTATTACCTGGTCGGTTATACTTTGCTGCAGCACAACGGCCAGAGAGTCATACTGCTCTTTGGTTACTGCTGCAAGTGCGCGGTTATCTATAAACTCAGAATTAACAGTCAGTGCTTTTACATCATTGAATTCATCATCAAAAGACTCAAATTTACGGATACCCCAGTTGCGGCTAAAAAGCCAGGGAATGATGCCATCCTGAAAACGATAAAAGGCGTTGTCGCGGTCTTTAGGAATGGGGCGATAGTAATGGTCTCCGTTTTTCTCGTACTCTGCCCATTCCCACTGGCCTTCATGGCGATCCCAGTCGTGCACTAGCAGGTCGAACAGTCTGGCTTTGGCAAAAGCTATTTGGTCTATAAAATGATCGTCTTCCTCAAAGCGGTGGCTTAGCATTTTGCCAGTTCCTACAATGTCCACGGCATTGCCCGGCATGGCGTGTGCTGTACGTTCATCATTAAACTTCTCCTCAATCATAAACACTTTATCGCTGAAGATGTCAGCATGTTCCCCGAAATCAGTGTCATTCGGCTTTACATACACCAGCTGTGGCGTAGAATGAGGAATATTGGCAGCCTCAGCCATTGGCGGAAGCACAAAGGCAGCGTAGGGGTTGATGGCTGAGATCTGATCGCGAAGTACGTTTAACACAAATGTTTTGCGCCACACCTTTGGCAGCACTTTTTCCGGGTCTTTATCAAGGGTGCGCAGGGCATAAGTAAATCCATCAGAGCCAACCAAATGTAGGCTTTTGGTCTGGAAACCTCCTCCAACTTTTTCAATAGTGAGGCCACCTTTGCTAGTGTCTAAATCAAAAACAGGTACGGTGACAGGTGCATCCCATAGCGGACGGTGGTGCTGCCCCCACACCAGGCGGTGCAGAAATCCGCGTTTATAGTGTGCGCCAGCTTTTACAGTAACACTGTCTATTGTTTCAGGTGATTTTTGCAGTTGCGCATATACTTCAGGGTCAACAACAGGTGTTTCAGCATAGAAATTTTTTCGGGCGCAGCCTGCTGTCGCAAGTAAGTATGGCAGTGCAAACGCAATTAGCCAAGGGCGTATCTTCATAGGTAAGTTTATGTTGAGGCAATAATTACATAACGTAAATTTTATATAATGTTTTCAGGTGAATGTAGCGTCGGAATTGGTTAACCACTATGATTGTAGAGGTAAGTGTAATACCTAATAGTAGGAAATCAGAGTAATAAAGGAGGTTAATATATTGATGCGTAAGGTTGTAGTTGCTGTGCATATTGGGGTATAAAGAAGCCGCTATAGCAAAGAACAAGTGTGCTACAAAGCATCTTCCGAAACAGGAAAAGTATACAACTGTTGTTTGTACAAATAGGCTAGTATTCAGGAGAAAATCATTCTACCTTTGCGCGCCTTTTTACTATACTATTTTGCAAAAGCTTCCTCTTTTATTGCTTTTTATACTTGTTGCTATGGCTAGCCAGGCGCAGACCCGCTTAGCTGGGCAAGTACTGGATGTTGCTACGGGCGAGGCCCTTCCGTTTGTAAGCATTTACATCAAGAACACTTCCATTGGCACATCTACTGATCTGGACGGTCGCTTTACTATAAAGCTGGCCACTACCCCGGATTCTATCACAGCTTCTTATGTAGGCTACATCCCTTTAACATTGCCGGTTAAGAAGGGGGTGGCTGTGCAGGAGCTTGTTTTTAAACTCGGCACTAATGCACAGCAGCTACAGGAGGTAGTGATACGCCCCGGCGAGAACCCAGCCTGGCCGATTATGCGGCAAGTAATAGAAAACAAGAACGCCAACGATAAGCGGAAGCTCACGGCCTACCAGTACGAGGCTTACACCAAGATGCAGTTTGATGTAGATAATGTAGGCCAGAAGAAAGGAAAAGGAGTGGTGGGCAAGGCTGTTAACTCACTGGTAAATCCGGAGCTCCTTATGGCTGACGAAGACGGGAAAAAGCTGCTGCCCTTTTTTATCTCCGAATCCATGTCTGACTTTTATTATAATCGTGAGCCCAAACGGAACAAAGAGATCATCAAAGCAACAAAAGTAACGGGTATTGGGCTTCAGGACGGTACACTGGTATCGCAGGTAATTGGCAGCAGCTACCAGGACTATAACTTTTACCAAAACTGGGTAAGCGTGCTGCAGAAGAACTTCATCAGCCCGATTGCCGACGGCTGGAAAGGCTATTACAGCTATGAGCTGGAAGACAGCACGTACATTGGCGACGATTGGTGCTATGAGCTCTCGTTTAAGCAGAAGCGCCCACAGGACCTTGCTTTTAACGGGCGGATGTGGATCACGGCAAAAAGATATGCGCTTCGTAAGCTGGATGTAACGGTAAGCAAGTCGGCCAACATCAACTTTGTGGAAAGCATTGCCCTGAAGCAGGAGTTGCTGCCAGTAGGGGAAAATGCCTGGATGCCCTCTAAAACAGATGTTAAGATCAAGATTGTGGGCCTGACGCCTAGACGCCCGGGGGTGCTGGCCAAAGTGCATACTTCCTATAAAGATGTGCTGGTGAACAGGCCACAGACTGCTGACTTTTTTGATAAGCCAGTGGAGCTGCTAAGTTCAGCTTCTAAAAAAACAGATGACTTCTGGCTGGAGAACAGGCACGACTCGCTATCTGTGGCCGATGAGCAGGTATATACCACCATCAACGCCATCAAAGAAACCCCTAAAGTGCAACGGTTTACAAACCTGGTGACGGTGCTAGGCACAGGCTATAAGAGCTTTGGTAAAGTAAGCTGGGGCCCATGGCCTTACACCTATGCCTACAACGATGTAGAAGGGCATCGGATCCAGGTGGGCGGTAAAACCAACATTAACTTTAGCGATAAACTGGAACTGCACGGGTATGTCGCTTACGGTACAGACGATGCCAAGCTGAAGTATAACGTAGGCGCTCGTTACATCCTGAGCCGCAAGCGTTGGAGTGAGATAGGCTTTGAACACCAGGAAGACTTGCAGCAGGTAGGGCTTATGTCTGATAAGCTGGAGTCTAGCCCCTTCTTTTTGGGGTTCTCCCGGTTTGGAGAGCTGCGCCGCCCGATTATGGTGCGCGAAACCAACCTTTACCTGCAGCGTGATGTGTTGCGCGGGGTAACGGAGCGGATTAACCTGCGTACCCGCCATTTTGACCCTACTTATGATTTTGCTTACTATACAAACGGACCAGAGCAGCCGGATGATATTGCTACCTCTTTTACAGCCACGGAGGTAAGCGTGCTAACCCGGTATGCCAAGAATGAGGTCTTCATAGAAAACGACAACGAGCGCATCAGCTTGGGGAGCGGCAGCTGGCCTGTGCTTAGCCTGAAGTATACCTTGGGCTTGAACAATGCTTTAGGCTCTACTGTAGAGTACCAACGGGTAGATGTGGGCGTTGAGCAGGAGTTTGTCATGGGCCGTTTGGGTAATACTTTATACAGAATTGAGGCAGGTAAAATATTCTCGCCGGTGCCGTACCCGCTGCTGGAGGTGCATACCGGTAACGAAAGCCCTTTCTACTACGATGCCACCTATAACCTGATGGACTACTTTGAGTTTGCCAGCGACACATACGCATCCCTGCACTACGAGCAGTACTTCGAAGGCTTGCTGTTTAACCGCCTGCCGCTGATCAAAAAGCTGAAGTGGCGTGTATTGGCCAGCTCCAATATCCTCTACGGTAACCTGAGCCAGAAAAACCTGAACCTAATGCCTGTTACTATACCATCAGGGGCTACCCAGGAAACGTTCAAAGCATTAGGCAACACGCCGTATGTAGAGGTAGGATATGGCATTGAGAATATCTTTAAAGTCCTGCGTGTAGATGCTTTCCACCGCCTGACTTACCTGGATGAAGGAGCCCGTAAGTTTGGGGTAAAAGTATCGGTGCAGTTTAAGCTGTAGGTTTACCTTTTAAGTATAGTATAAAAACAGCGGCCAGCTACATAGTGTAGCTGGCTCTCTTGCTTTAGCGTCTTATACTTTATAGCTCAAGTTGAGATTAATTTGTAGCGTTGAAGTTAACCCATCCCTAAGCCCACCGAGGAGGATATCTTGTAGGGAAAAACTCGCTACCTTCCCAAAATACTGCTTCATTTTTCAACTTGGAGCTTTTCATGAGGCAAGTTTTTAAATACGTAGCGGAAGTTTTTAGCTAGAAGTATCACGAAAGCTGAAAGCTTTCCCTATTTCAACCACAAGATGAAATCTTGCGGTAGTTTATTCTTCTATATAAGATTAGCCTCGGAGGGCTTAGGGGAGGGTAAACAGTATGGTGTGCTCATTCCGCTTTTAATAAAACGTAGCTTAAGTTTTATAAAAGGCTCCTTATGCAGGTATCTGCTCAGCTTTTAGTTTAACCGTCTCCTTCACTAACTTCCTCGTTTTACCAAACCAAATCAGAAACCCGGTTACGGGTAAGGAACTGCACACAAGGCTGGCGAGGAAGGCAAGGATCTTACCCGGTAAACCCAGTATGGCACCCACATGGATGTCGTAGTTCATGTAGAGTAGCTTTTCTCCGGCATTTCTGTCCTCGTGGTGCTGCGCGGTAAGCGGTTTGCCTGTGGCTCTTTCATACAGCAGGTTGTGGCTTTCGTAATATACATCGTCCTGCACCTTTACATAAGCCAGCACCAGCGAGTCTTGGGCTGCGCCAAACAAGCCTATGGTTGCGGCTTCGGGGTATAGGCTGCGCGATGATGCAAAGACTTCGTCCAGTGGGGTAGAAGCAGTTTGTACAACAGGCGCCTCTAATTTTACGGGAGGTGTTTCGGCTGTCTCACCACCGCTTGCGATAAAGTATACCAGAGCCAATACCCACCGGAAAGCCATCACCAGCCCTGTAAGGGCAACTACTGCACTAATCATGCTTATGTAAAAGCCGGGGACGTTGTGCAGGTCGTAGTTCAGGCGCTTAAACTTTGCTCCCCACTTAACGGTGAGGCGCTGCTTAAAGGCTTTTTTGCTCTTGCTGCCCGGCCACCACAGTACCAACCCGCTAATCAGCATTACCAGGAAGATAAGCGTACTTGCGCCCACAATAGGCTGGCCGACTTCGGTGCTGAGCCACAGGCTCCAGTGCAGGTACTTTACCAGCTCAAAAAACTCATACTTGCTGTCCATCACGCCTGCTACCTCTCCTGTGTAAGGGTTCAGGTAAGCAGTTTGAAAGTATACATGCTGGCCAAAGTAAGTCAGCGCCTCGTGGTCTTCTTTTAATGCCTCAAAGCTCCAGGTTTTAGCGGGATCTTTATGGGTGATAACAGCCGTGATGGGATGCTCGGGGCCCAGTGCTTCCTGCGCTTTTTCGTACAGCACACTCAGGGGTAGTGCCTGCTGTTGCGGCTGCGCTACGTACAGCACATCCTGGTGCACGGCATCAAAAATCTCTTCCTGAAAAGCATAAAGGCAGCCGGTTATACTTACAATAAACACCACAAGCCCGGAGCCAAGCCCGAGCCAGCGATGTAGGGTAAGTATAGTTTTGCGTGTATTAGCCATATAACTCGTTCTTTCTTAGCTGCTGTGCCTGCTAGGCCTTTACTGCGCGTGGCCTTTGTAAGTGCCTTGCCTGCTGCTGCGGTTCTGGCTTTGCTACTTTGCGGACGGCCTTTTTTCTGCGGCCCCACCAGATGAGGGTACCTGTTACCGGCATACTTGCTGCCAACAGGCTGGCAAAAAAAGCGATGATCTTCCCGATAATGCCGCCAATGGCCCCTACGTGTATATCATAGTTCATCCTCCTGATCTTGTCGGCGACAGAGGCATCAGCCAGCTTGCCGTACATGTGGGTTACCGGAAGCTCCTGCAGCGTGTGCTGGTCGAAGTAGCGGTAGTCTATCTTCCAGTAAGTGTCGGTGTCAGGGTTGGAGGCGATTTCTATACTTGTCTTTTTGTTTTCCGGGATGTGTACCTCCAGGCTACCTGTAAAGGCAGGGTTCTCTTTCCTGACTTTGTCCCAAAGCAGGTCGATGGCCGGGGTGGTAGCGAGAGGCACGGCCTTGGTGGTGTCCGATAGCGTTTCGTAATACTCGTTGATGGGCTTGCCTCCTGAGGTTGCCCAGTAAACTGATTTCGACACCCACTGAAAGCCCCACACCAAACCCGTAATCGCAATGAATATCACGACCCAACTCATGTAAAAGCCCAGCACATTGTGCAGGTCGTAGTTCTTGCGCCGCCACTTGACGCTCCACTTTATAGCGAAACGCTGCTTGGCGGCAGACTTGTTTTTAGGCCACCAAAGTATGATGCCTGTTATCAATAGCACAACGAAAACCAGGGTGGCACTGGCAAGTATAGGCTGCCCGATGTTAGGCGGCAGCCAGAGGTAATAGTGGCCCTCTATGATGATCCTGAAAAAGTCGTCCGCCATGTTCTTCACCTTTAGCACATCGCCGGTGTAAGGGTTCAGGTAAACCGTGTAGTAGTACTCCGGTTCAAAGTCATAGTATACTACCAGAGCAGCCTTACCCTTCTGGTAGGAAACGCTGTGTGTTTTCTTGCCCGGCAGTTGGCTATCGGCAATAGCCCGGAGCTCCGAAGGCGGCAGCAGTGCTTTGCCTGGCTGGTGCTCCACAAAACGATACTCCTGCGTGGCATCTTCTATCTCCCGCTGGAAAGAAAGTATACAACCTGTGATACCCAGAAACAGCACCAATAGCCCGGATGCAAATCCGAGCCAAAGGTGTACTTTACCAATCAATTTTTTTATACTCATATCTTAGAATCTGTATCCGATGGTAATACGGTAGCTGCGAGGAGCCTCTGTTTGCCAGTAGTAGCCGTCGTTGGTGCCGTCGTAATTAAAGTCGTAAGGAGCGCCGCTGTACAGGTAGTCATCCAGCAGGTTGTTCACGTTCAGGGCCAGGCGCACGTTTTTGATTTGATAGGAAAGGCCGCCGTCGAGTCTGAAGTAGTCAGGCAGTTCGCTGCCGCCATCGCCGCTGGCAAACCAAGGGTAGCGGTTTACCTGCCACTGGTATCCCAAGGATACGCCTAAGCCCTTAAGCGGAGTGACAGGTAGTTTGTAAGACAGCCAAGTGTTGGTGATGTGCTCGGCATAGCCCGGTACTTTATCGCCCGGCTTAAACTCTGTGGACTCTTCTGTTGCCTCGGAGTTAGTATAGGCGTAGTTAAAAGTCAGGTTCAGGCCGGGAGCAATCTCACCGCGCACGTCTACTTCTACACCTTTGCTCTGTGTTTCACCTAACTGCAGCGAGTAAGTGCCTGTTGGGTCAGTTGGGTCTCCTATCAGCTGGTTCTTTTTGGTGATCTGGTACACCGATAGTGTAGAGTTCCAGCGGCCGTTAAACCAATCTTTCTTCACACCAACCTCTAGGTTGTTACCTGTGATGGGATCGACCTGATCGCCGCTGGCCAATAAGCCTGTTTGAGGTATAAAAGCCTGATCGAAGAGCGCGTACACAGACAGGCTCTTGCTGATAGAGCCGCTGATGCCCACGCGTGGTGTAAACTTCTCGTTTTTGATGATGGTGGTGTACTGGTTTGTTTCCGCTTTGGTGTAGCGTCCGGCCAGGGTCAGGCGTAGTTTATCATCAAAGAACCCAAGCTCGTCCTGCAGGTAAAGCGCGCCATACTTCTGGCCAAGCGTACTTACAGTAGGTCTGTCTTCCAGCGCCACAGAGTGGTCCAGGGTTGGGATGGCAATGTTGCCGTAAACCGGGTTATACACATTAAACGGTGCTTCAGGGTCCAGCACAAAGTATTGGCTCCAGTCGGCCAGGTACTCCTTGTCGCCCAGGTCCAGGCCGCCTAATATTTTATGGGAAACGGCACCTGTTTTGAACTCACCGTTTACAAACAGCTGCCCAAACTTGCTTTTGTTCTGAGCATCCCAACCAGACAGGGTACGCTGCATGTTTCCTGAGGAATCTACACCATTGGTCCAAAGCGAGCTGCCTTCCTGGTTATAGAAAAAGTAGGCCGTTTGTGCAGTCAGCTTCCAGCTATCATTCAGTTGATGCTCAAAAGTAAGGTAAGCACTGTGATCGTTCATGTCTGAAGGCTCCAGGTTCGGATCGGCGATGGTGAAGCTACGCGGCAGGTCTTCAAACTCTCCGCCCGAGAAAGTATAGGCAGAGCCAATAGCCGACATGCGAGAGAATTGGTAAGTATACTCGGCGGTAAGGGAGGTTTTATCGCTGAATCTATACCTGAGCACCGGTGCAACAGCGTAACGGTCGTTGTACTCATGGTCTCTCCACGATTCATTGGTCTGGCCCATCAGGTTGAGGCGGTACAGCAGCTTGCCGTCTTTGGTTAGCTTGCCATCCAGGTCGGCGGTAGCGCGGTAGGTATCATAGCTGCCAAACGAAAGGCTAACTTCCTGTTTAGAAGTGCCTGTAGGCTTTTTGGTTACGATATTGTAGAAACCGGCAGGATCGCCATTAGCCAGCATAAATCCGGCAGGGCCTTTCACAAACTCAATGCGCTCCACAAAAGACATGTCTTCAGACAGCGGCCCCCAGTTTGACTCTATATTCATGCCGTTACGGAAAGGTGCTACCCTGGCGCCACGCATGTTCATGCGGGTATAGTTACCCCAGTGCTCCAGCATGGTTACGCCGCTCACGTTGCGGGTTACGCCCTCCAGCAGGGTAAACACCTGCTGGTCTTTCAGCACATCGTTGGTGATGATCTGTATGTTCTGCGGGGTTTCCAGCAGCGGCGTTTGCAGGCGCAGCGATTCAGATGGGAGAGAGGCTTTATACTTGTCGCGCTGGCTGGTGATCATGACCTCCTTTAGCCTTGAGGCACTCTCGCTTAGGGTAAAGTTTACGGTTATTGTTTTGCCTGCTTCAACAAGTATACTTTGCTCCTGTGGCTCCAGGCCCAGCATTTGCACACGCAACGTATAGCTGCCAGGCTTCACTTTGTTTATAAGGTAATCTCCCTGGGCATCTGTGGTGGTCCCGATTACGGTACCTTCCAGGCCAATAGAAACGCCAATGGCAGCCTTATGGTCAGTTGTGGCAATGTGCCCTTTTATTGCGCCATTCTGTGCCAGTGCAGCAGCGCAAGGCAGAAATAGGAGGAGTAATAACAAAAACGGGAACAAAATATCCCGGTAATGTAATGTAGATGTTGGCTTCATGCGGCTATTGTTTTTTTAGAATTACTCTATTTTGTTGAGCAAAAGTAGAAGCCTGAGAGGTGCCTGCCAAAGCTTGTTTAGACATATTCTAAACTATGGAGACCGAAAGCATGAAATTGGTTAGTAGTAGCTATTGCTGCCTCACTAGTAGTAGTTAGGGGCATCACCTTTAATAGGTATGAGTAAAGCAGATGTGAGTTAAACCTGATACGGCTGCCGTTGTATATGCTTGTATTTTACCAATTGCGGTTATACCTGCCAGAGTTAAAGCAAAGAACCGGTAAAGCAAAAAAGCCTGCCACTGTTTTTCAGTAGCAGGCTTATCATTACGCACAGGCATAAAAGCCGGTGTTTATTTATATAGAGGAATCAAGTTCTAACTCAACAGTGACTAAGGCAGCTGCTATTCCTGAAAATTGGTGGGGCAAAGTCTACGTTGACGCCACTAGCCACCAAGATCCTTTTAGGATGAAAAAAATGAAAAACTTGACCTACTGTCTATGCGGGTTACGGAATCCAGGGGATATCCTTGAAGTTTGGTTTTCGTTTCTCGAGGAACGCGTTTCTTCCTTCTTTGGCCTCCTCCGTCATATAAGCAAGGCGAGTGGCTTCTCCGGCAAATACCTGTTGGCCCACCATGCCATCGTCGGTAGCGTTAAAGGCAAACTTCAGCATTTTGATGGAGGTTGGGGACTTCTGCAGTATCTCCTGTGCCCACTCATAAGCTGTGTCTTCCAGCTCCTCATGCGGCACAACTGCGTTTACCATGCCCATGTCATAAGCTTCCTGCGCAGAGTAATTTCTACCCAGAAAGAATATTTCACGGGCACGCTTCTGGCCTACCATCTTAGCTAAGTAAGCTGAACCGTAGCCGCCATCAAAGCTCGTTACATCGGCATCGGTTTGCTTGAAAATAGCGTGTTCTTTGCTGGCTAATGTTAGATCACATACTACATGCAGGCTGTGGCCACCGCCTACGCACCAGCCCGGTACTACGGCTATTACCACCTTTGGCATAAAACGCATCAGGCGCTGCACTTCAAGTATATTCAGGCGTGGCATTCCTTCTTCATCCACATAGCCCTGGTGGCCGCGCGCATTCTGATCGCCGCCACTGCAGAAGGAGTAAATGCCATCTTTGGTAGAGGGGCCTTCGGCAGAAAGCAACACTACCCCAATAGAAGTGTCTTCGCGGGCATCCAGGAATGCCTCAAACAGTTCCGCCACCGTTTTCGGGCGAAACGCGTTACGCACATTCGGCCTGTTAAATGCAATACGGGCCACGCCGTCTGCTTTTTTATAGGTAATATCCTGGTATTCCTTTACGGTTTTCCAATTCGCTTTGCTCATATCAAATATTTTGCTGCAATTTAACTTTTTATACTTTGTGGCTCAACTGCTATTTGAGAGGAGCAGGAAAACGAGGCAGCTGCTAACATCTTTATACTTCTTAATACTGGCACCGCATGGAGTGGTGATCATCAAAGTAGGTTGAAAAACTGTAAACTAAAGTATACGCTCGTTTCTCTGTGTAGAAAAAAATACTCTTATTCTACTACTTCATACTTCAAATCAACTAAACCGCTTAAGGTAAAAGCACCCCAGGTCGATGTTCCTCCAGTGTCAAAATAATGATTCCCATCATTTCTATATGAAGCATACATATAGAAAGACTCAGTTACCTGTACATCATGTATAGTGTGAGGAAGTAGAATATGATCTGCATTACTTGCCCAGTTATCAGTAACATACTTGGCTTCATAATAGAATAAGGGATTTTTCGTATTATACACAAGAAGATACTTCTGGTTGGCTAGTAGTATAATTTCCTGATCGACTTTCTTAAACTGGAATTCATTCTCGTTGGTAATGTTGATTTGATCACTGTAAATGTAGTTCCCCGACACGAAATCGAATGGGACCCCGGAGCACAAGATTATCTCATATGATCCTTTTTCAGGTACTTTGCATCCAAGGGCGCTGATCTTTATATCTTTTGAAGGCACAATATAATAGCCTCTGTGAGTTATATAGTCTGATTGATAGCGAGAAACATAATAATCTTTTACTTGGGATACTTTTATACTGACGTTGTTACTTATAAAGCTTTCTAGAACACCAGGGGTAGAAGCGGGTTCCGGGTCGTCACTTTTGCACGATACGCCTATTAGGGCTGTAGTTATGTAGAGAAGCAAGTAGAGCGCTTTTTTCATAGCAGGAACAGCTTGATTTGTTTTGAAGGATAAATAGGTTTTATGGAAGCCTAGGGAAACTTTTGCGAACCATGCAGGAGCCACTGATAACAGATGCGTACTTGTACGGAAATCTAAAATTGTTGCTGTCTTTTCTTCTTATATAGCAATCTTATTTTGTGATGTTGACGTCTTTTGTAATTAAGTATATATCTCGGTTCTATCCTTTTCATTAAGCGGCCCTGGTATGCAATTAAGCACCCCTTTTACTTCTTTATGTATAGTTGGAACGTTGGCTTCTTTTAATTTCTTTGCCTCATACCGTCCAGTATCACTATTAGGCTATCCTTCGTAATCATAAGCCTATCAATAGTTAAACCGATTGTGTTGAAAGGTGCTGCATCTGTGAACTGGCTACGTTGTTGAATTGTCATTTTCTTAAGTAGCTCTATTTGTTCCTCGTTGTCACCCACCAATTTCAGAAATAAAGCTGCCCAATCCAGACGCCCTTCATGCTGGAACGTCAAAGAGTAGACATATCCAACAGAAACCAAAGAAGCTGTTAGTATTAAGATGAAAATGGGTTTTAGAATTTTTATGTTTTTCTATCCAACTATGTTCAGATTGTAAAAAAGGATAATACTTACGAGGTTGAAGCCAACGACTAG
>NZ_JBHTLD010000146.1:0-13043 GCF_042678745.1 Pontibacter rugosus
TATTTTATATCAAATATAACAATGTTAGAAACATTAGAAATAAAAGAAACTTTCGGTTAAGAGAAGCTTCCGTTATCAAAGTTGCATGAGCACACTAGGCTGCTGGGCTTAGCAGGTGCTCGATGTTAGACAGGTCTACCCGCTGGCTTGCCTGCCATAGGTCGTACTGCTTCTGGTGGTTAATCCAGACATCTGGCGTAGTGCCGAAAGCCACCGATAGCTTCCATGCCATCTCTGCGCTGATGCCGGCATGGCAGTTGAGAATTTGCGAAAGAACCTTCCGGCTCATGTGCAACTTCTCTGCAATCTGCGTGATGGACAGACCTGTCGCGTCAGTATACTCTTTTAAGATTTCGCCGGGATGCGGCGGGTTAAACATTAACATAGCTGAAAATTTATGTAGCTAAGAAATATAGTTTCAAGTTGCTCCCTATTTTTGCGAGCGGTTTAATTAATGGTAATCCAGATAATTTACATCCAGCACCTCGACCCGTTCTCCCACAAAAATGAAAGTGACCCGGTAGTTGCCATTGACCTTCACTGACCAATGGTCTTTCAGGTTGCCCTTCAGCGGGTGCAGGTCCCAGCCCGGGACATTCACGTCCTGCACGTTCTGCGCTGTATGCAGGCGGATAAGTATCTTCCGAATCTTATCAAGATGCATCGGGTTAAGCTTTGAGGCGTCTCCCTTCAAGAAGAAGCGCTCCAGCCCCTTGTGTTTAAAACTCACAATCATGCTGCAAGTATAACTTGTAACGTTTCAAGTAACAACAAAGATGCCATATAAAAATCAGGCTGCTGCCCTATAGTACCTGCACAGCCTAGCAAGGGCTCTGATTATCTATATGTGTTATATTCTCTAACTATGTTAGAAAAGTTAGTAAAGAAGGTATTGTTAGTAATGTATGCATAGCTAGTAAATAAAGAGCAACAAGTACTGCTAGTACATAAAGCATGTTAGCACATTTAGCGGGAGTAGACAGGATATAAGTTCTTGCTTTTCTTTCCCCTTTTGTCTTTATTCTTTTGCGCAGCTACCGCAGGCCCAGCACTTTCAGCAGCAGGCCGCCTGGGTTCTTGTCTGCTTTCTTTCTGCCAGTCTTCATTTCGTAGTTGAACTTGAAGAGGTTGTCGGTCAGCTTCTCGTCTGATAGTATTTGCTGAATGAGCTTAGGGTCCTGAATGCCGTAACCTTCAAGCACCTGTCGTGCGTTGTGCTGGCGTGTCTCTTCAACCGGCCTGTCAAATTGTATGGGGAGCTGCTGCGGCTTTTGGGTGGTGATGTAGAAGCGAACAGCCTGGAAGGACCGGCCCTCCTTAACCAGGTGGTAGCTTACAGTAAGGTCAGTGTGCTCATTAATCTGGCGCACCGCGACATCCAGTACCTTCTTCTTCAAGTCGCTTATCCGCTCAAACTGCTCTGCCTTCTTGCCGCTCGGATCCTTAAGCCCGAACATTATCTTGAGCTGGTCCAGAGGATAGATACACGTCTCGCCGATGTCCTTCCACTGGCTGGCCAGCTGGTAAATGCGTTTAGCATACTTGCTGGTGAGCTTCAGGGCAGAGTGCAGCTGGTAGGAGGTGAAGTTGTTCTTAAGCTCAAACAGGTAGGGCTGTATGGATTTGGAGAGTATAATATCAAAGCAGCCCTTTCCCTTCATGTACTTTACCTCCTGGAACATCCACATCTGCCGGTACTCTTTGTTGTCCTCCACAGAGAACATGCGCGAGCCCATATCTTCAGTTGCCTCCCGGAGCTGCTGATAGTTCCACTGGCGTCCGGTCATGGCCTCAATGTCCCTGTTGTAGAATCGGTATGTCTGGTCAGGGACATCTTCCTTCTTGAGCTTGGAGAGCAGGTAGAAGAGGATATCCAACTGACAGGCTGAATAGTCATAGCGCGCAGTAGTGATGGCGTTATGCTGACGTATTTCGATTTCTTTAGAACTAGGCATCTCAGAGGTTTTATGCGAATATAAGAAAGAGAAACAAATAAAACGACTATTAAAACTAAAGGCCGTTTTTCGCTTATGAAAGGTCGTCGATAGACTTATGAAAGGTCGTCTTTTCGCTTATAAAAAGTCGTTTTTCGCTTATAAAAAGTCGTTTTTCGCTTATAAAAAGTCGTTGTAAGACGCTGTATCTCACTGTTAATCTGACTCTTACAGCTCCTGCAAATAGAACAAATATATACAAATACACAAGATTGTGTTGGGCGCTACCGCGCCATAGCATTTAGGGGACTCAATAAATTGTTTAAAGTATCCAGGAGCAGGGGGGAAGCAAAAAAAGCAAAAACAAAAAGAGCACCGGGGCCTGGCAACTAATTTTTTAGTTGATGCAGGGGTAAGGTTTAGTGCCTGCAGGGTGACTGGTGGGACTTCCTGCGAATTTTGGCCATAGGAGAGCCACAGTTTACCGCTATTGAGCGCTCAGGGAAAAAACGTGGCTAGCCTTGCTGAGGAGTTGGCGCGCTTAGAAGGGCGGAAAATCGATTTTCCTCTTAGCACAAAACAGAGCAGGAGGCTACCGTGTCCGTGCCAGGTCAATGGGGATATACAGACCTAAAAACGACTTTTTATAAGTAATCCGCATTATGGAATAAGGAAAACGCATTGCGGATTACGCATTGTGTAAAGCAGGTTATTGCTTAAGGTGGCGCTTTTACCCGAATCTGTGTAGCCCGGTTCAACCGGTTCCCTAAACAACACTTAAAAGAAACAGGAGTGTTGCGGGTTGCGATTTCGCAAGCGCCAGCTCTCCATAACTGGGGATTCCAAGCCTGGCTAAAATCTGGAAAGTCTGGGGACCTGCCACCAGCCATCCCAACACCAGCTGCAGACCTGCTATCCACTTTTCGTATAGCAGGCACTACCGGTTAAAACGATAGTAGACTAGCTGCCCTCAGAGATTCTTAGGGCAGCTATAGGGTATAACAAACCGTTACCCCCTATCAAACTTTGATTATCTGTGTCAGAATTTGACAGGCTGCAGCGGAAACGAACCAGCTGTAACTGCCTCAAAAACTCCGCATTCAGGTGGCGCATTTTCAGCCCTTCTTAGGGCACCACCTGTAAACGTGGGCAAAGCTATGTCCAAATTCAGAAGCGCTCACAGCGCCTACGAATGCCCCGTCAGCGGTCAAAATTCGGAGGCGGCTGAGATGTGATTTACCTCTCCGGGTTTTTCTTTGCAAGATGTGTTTTGAGGGCCCTCAAAACCTCTTGCCCCGCTCCCCACGTAGTGGGATCAGGGTGCAGATTATTCGCGACTCATAATCTTTAAAGAATACCAGAATGGAAAACGAAGAGCAGGCCCAGAGCTGGAGCCCGAAAGGCGGCTGGCAGAAGAAGAGAAGAGGAGAGGAGCTACATGGTGAAGCTCATACTTACTAAAAAAGAGCGTGAGCAACTGGCAGAGCAGGTCCGGGAGGCAGGCTACAAAGACCAGACTGAGTACCTGAGAAAGAAGGTTTTTGCCTCTGGCGATACACCTGTTCATAACCCGAAAAAGCTGTTCCGGGCCCTGGATAAAACAGGCGGTGAGCTGAATCGAATCGGCAATAACATCAATCAGGTTGCCAAGTACATCCACTACCTGGAAAAGAACAACATGGTGGAGGCGAGGGTGATTTCGGAGTACAACCGTTACTTCCAGGAGTTCCTGCAGGTAGAGGTAGAGTACGTGAAAGCCATCCGCGCTTACCTGCGCACTATGCGCTGAAAGCACACTCTTCGTTTTTCCGTATTCCGTAATACGGATTGTGCAATGTGCATTGCTTATAATTAACTCAAGTTGCGATTTAGTATTGGCTAGTAAACGATGAAGCCACTCAGGCTTGTTAAGGAAAAAGTAACCACACTTAATTCCTTACTTGCCATGAATGACTTCACGATAGCAATTTACTGTTTTGTTGATGATTACCTGCAAGTAGCGGGCAAAAAAGCGTCGGCCAAGCGCAAGGTCAGCGATGCGGAAATAATCACGACGGCCCTGGTGTCGGCCCGCTACTTCGGCGGCAACCTGGCGGCGGCCAGCGGCTACATGCAGCAGCACCACAAGTGCAGGATGCCGCACAAGAGCAACTTCAACCGGATGCTCCACCGGCTGGGCGAAACGATCTCGGCCATCTTTCTGGCATTGGGCGACAGCCTCAGGCAGCTCAACACCACAGGCGAGTATGTGATAGACAGCTTCCCGGTGGCCGTGTGCCGCAATGTCCGCATCAACCGGTGCAGATTGCTGGAGGGTGAGGCCTACAGGGGCTACAACGCCTCCAAAAGGGAGTATTTCTACGGGTTCAAGGTGGAGGTTATCGCCACTGCCGGGGGCCTGCCGGTGAGTTATTTCATAGTGGCGGGGAGCGTGCACGACGGCAAGGCCCTGCAGGCCATGCACCTGGACCTGCCGCCGGAGAGCAGCCTGTACGGGGACAGCGCCTACACCAACTATGAGTTTGAGGACCTGCTCCTGGAGTGCGAGCAGGTCAGCCTGCTTACCCAGCGCAAAAGCAACAGTAAACGCAAGGACAGCCCGGCGATGGAGTACATAAAAACTGTGATGAGGAAGAGAATAGAGACAGCTTTCAGTGAAATAGAAGCGGCCTTTCCACGAACTATACACGCCGTGACTCCGCAGGGGTTTCTGCTAAAGATCGTGCTCTTCCTCTTTGCTTACACCATTAATAAATGTATTTAATCGCAACTTGGGTTAATTAGTAAAACAATAGCTTATATAGCAGTATGTTTGTTGAACATCCACTGAGAGTTCAGTTTAAGACAAAGCATGCGTGAAGAAGTAAATGATTTCATTACTCGAATTTCGGCAGTACAGAAGGAGAGAGCTTCTGCATCAGTATAAGAGTTGGCGCTATGTGAAAGAGAACAGGTCTTACTTTCTGTACCTGATTTTCGACTCTGAAACCTGTGTCTATGTAGGAGAGACTAGCAACATCTTCTGGAGAGTCGTCAAGCACAAAGACAAGTGCTCTGATGGAGCGGCAATTTACCTCCAGGAGTACCAGGACAAGGAAGAGGTGCTCAAGCTTGAGAAGCACTACATCCGCATACTTAAACCAAAGTTCAACAGCCGCTACTGTCAGCCACACCAGCTCGAGCTATTTGAGGCCTAACCAGGACAAAAAAGGAGGCGTAAGCACAAAACAGTTAAAGAAGGAAGGGGGCTCTATCTTATGGAGCCTTCCCTCTTTCTAGCCGATAAGTATGATTATGTAAAATAGGAAGGCCTTTCTACAGTGTCAACATAGAAGAATTAGGTCGTGCTGGAGCAAATGTAAACATAGTACTGGTGGTGGATTGTTAACTAATTCATTCCCTCGAAGGAGCTAAGCGAAAAGATTGGCTGTCATTTCAGAAATATAAGAAACAGCAAATAAAACCTTATACAGGCTTCGACATCGTGAGGATAGCTCTTATACCTTTTCAGTGGGCAAAATGGTTGAAAGTGTTATCTTCGTCCTATCAAAACTAAGCGTTTGAGACATAACGAATAGTCGCTTTTACAATATACGCTCATACTGCTAACTATGCCCAAGCTTCAAACTGAAAAGCTACCTCTATCTTCAAAGGATCTAACTCAAGCACTGCTTGACCAGCTTAAAGTAACCGTTCCTCAAATATTTAGCGAGGACAAGATTGACTTTACAAAGTTACGTGAAGTGTTAGGTGAGTCTATACAAGAATCACCGGAACGATATGGTCTAACATGGGCAGGAAAGCGTGAAGCTTTTCGAAATGTGCAAACGCCAAGTATAGGTACACTCCGTCCTCAATTTGGAGAGAGTATTAATTGGTCCAATGCTGAAAATTTGATCATAGAAGGCGAGAATCTGGAAGTGCTTAAACTCCTTCAAAAGGCCTATCATGGAAAGGTGAAGTTGATTTATATTGACCCTCCTTATAATACAGGTAATGAGTTCATTTACCCTGACAATTATCGTGAGGGTTTGGAAGAATATTTACAATATACTAAGCAGTTATCGGAGGATGGTACAGCTGCATCTTCGAATAGAGAGACGAGTGGCCGTTATCACTCGAGCTGGCTTTCAATGATGTACCCACGCTTGTTTTTAGCTCGAAATTTACTCAAAGAAGATGGTGTGGTAATGATCTCTATTGATGATCACGAGATGCACAATCTACGCTTGCTGATGGATGAAGTGTTTGGGGAGGAAAACTTCATTGCAACAATGATTTGGGAGAAAGGCCGAAAGAATGATGCTAAACTCATTTCAGTCGGTCATGAATATCTATTAATTTATGCTCGTTCGCAGCAGGAGCTAAGAAACAAAAATACCATCTGGAGAGAAGAGAAGCCAGGGGCTCGCGAAATATGGAATAAGTATTTGGAACTACGTCAGCAGTATGGCGAAAATAACTTAGCGATTGAAAAAGACTTAAGCGCTTGGTTCTCTAGCCTTCCTAAAAGCCATCCAGCTAAGAAATGGAGTCGATATAAAAGAGTGGATGCTTACGGCCCTTGGCGTGATCGAGATATATCCTGGCCTGGGGGAAATGGACCACGTTATGATGTAATCCATCCTAAAACAGGTTTGCCGTGCGCTATACCTGAGGCTGGATGGCGTTATTCTAAACCTGAAGAAATGCAGCGGCAGATAGATTTAGGACTAGTGGAATTCAGAGAAGATCATACACAGCCACCATTTAGAAAAGCTCACATTAGACCCTTAGCTAATAATATAGAAAAGAGTTTATCCTCAGACGATAATGAAGCAGATGATGAAGGATTTGCCACACAAGTACGAGGTAGCTATTTTTATAAGCAATCACAGGTTACAGTGAAATACCTTCGGAAACTAATGGGAGCAAAGGTTTTCGATAACCCTAAAGATTACGAAGAGCTTGCAAAGCTATTTCGATATCTGATGGGAGGAGACACATCAGGCATAGTACTTGATTTTTTTGCTGGCTCAGGCTCAACAGCAGAAGCTGTGTTAACGCTGAATGAAGAAGACGGAGGTAATCGGCAATTTATATTAGTTCAACTTCCTGAGAAAACAGATAACTCTAAATACCCAACTATTGCTCATATCACACGAGATCGTATACGCCGTGTAATTAATAAACTAAATAGTACAGAGGTTGATTCACAGAGTTTTTCCCCTAACATTGTGAAGAAACGTGGATTTAGAGCATTCAATTTAGACTCAAGCAATTTCAAAATCTGGCAAGATAAAGAAAACTTTACCTCGTTAGCTCAACAAATAGAAATGTTTGCTAACAATCTTATGCCCAATCGCTCCGATGATGATCGCCTTTATGAGATAGTTTTAAAAAGTGGATTATCGCTTGCAAGCACCATAGAGCCTATTTCAGTAGCGGGTGAATTAGCCTATGCGCTATCAGATGGAAATGTTGTTATATTCCTTTCTCAACGAATAAATATAGAGGTACTACGGGAAATATTTAACCCCAGTATAGAATCAGGGCGACCTGTACCTCAAGCTATACTCTGTCTTGACGCTGCTTTCTCTGGGAATGATTCACTTAAAACAAATGCTGTCTTAGAAGCCCAATCTCTAGGCATAATATTCAAAACTGTTTAGATGATGGCAAACAAGACTAACTTGAAAGCACCAATCCTAACGACGCAGCAGCGAATAAATAGACTAAGAATTCAGCGTCTCAAAAACTTAGTAGATGTCACAATTACTTTTGATAAAGACAAGCCGCTTACAGCTATAATGGGGCCGAATGGCTTTGGCAAAACAACCGTTTTACACGTACTAGCTGCTAGCTTTCGACAGGCGCAAGTAAAAAGTATCATAAAAGGGGAAGAGTACCAGTATGTGAATTTCTTTCCAAGTACCCCTCATGGTAGTTGGAACAACTCTCATGTAACAATTAACCATTACTTTAGAAGAGGAAAAAGAGAATATTCACCGTCTCTTACAGTTAAGAAAGGCTTAGGAGGCTGGAGTCCAATTGCTAAAAATAAGCCCCAACGGGAAACTTACTATATTGGTGTTGAGTCAGCAGTGCCGGAAATTGAACGAGAGCGATTGCTAAAAGGGCTACGTTATCGAACTCAAGACCATAATGATCCGCAGTCGAAAGAGGTACTTGAAAAAGTTGGTTATATTTTATCTAGGAAGTATAACAAGTCTCATTCAAACAGAACGAAGCAAGGGCGTACTTTGCTTGGGGTAGATTTTGAGGGAATTAATTATTCCGCTTTGATGATGGGAGCGGGAGAACAGCGACTCTTTAATTTGCTAAAGGTAGTGTTAGAGGCAGGAAGCTATTCGTTGATTCTGATAGATGAGTTAGACTTGCTTTTACATACTGATGCTCTTCATCGACTGTTAGAAATCTTAGGAGAATACGCCAATAAAAAGCATCTTCAAATTATTTTCACCACTCACCGAGAAAGTGTTACTGACATAGAGCTTCAGCAATTTGTAGCTGTACGGCACTTATACCAGCATCCCATTCCACCACATAAAACGTTTTGTTTCAATGACACAAAACCTGCGGCCTTAGAGCGTCTTACAGGAAAAGCTCACAAGCCAATCCAAATTTCTTGTGAAGATGATACTGCGGAAGCAATTATCCAAAAAGTAGTGAGAGAGGTGGGATTAGGTGGTAGAATTGAATATACAAAGTATGGTGCTGCAAGCAATTGCTTTACGCTAGCCGCAGCACTGATATTAAGTAAGGACCCAAAGCTTAAGCACTCTTTATTAGTACTGGACGGCGATGTGGAAGCTACCCAAGGTGAGCGTGAAAACAGATTAAAAGCAGCTTTATCAGGAACAGAAGGAGACGCTGATTCAAAGCGGCAAAGTGCACTTGAACGAATTGCACAGTTTAAGCCGATCGGCAAAAGTAATCCTGAGAAAACATTGTATGAAATGGTCCGAAGTATAACTATAGGAGATGACATAGAGGTAAATCAAGTTATTCAAGCCGCTATAGTTGTTGCTACTGAACCTGATTTTAAGAAAAGACTTCGGTTATTAGCCGATAAATTAGGTGATAATTGGGACCGTGCATTAGGAAGAATCATAGATGTAGCTGCGCAATCTAAATCATGGACCAGCTATACAGATGAGGTAAGAACGTGGTTAAATCAGCAGAAAGATATTCTCGAAGAGAAACAAAAGCATTAGCGTGAAAATTAAATTTGATAGTAATCAACCTTATCAGAATGAAGCAATTGACGCTGTTGTTAATCTGTTTGAAGGGCAAGCGTTGAAATCAGGTACTTTTGAACTGAACTTAGCAGCATCAACTGAGCTGATAAGTGAAATTGGATTAGGGAACCGTCTCACTCTTAATAGAAATAGGCTTCTAACTAATCTGCAGGCTGTACAGAAGTATAATGGTCTTTTAATAAACAAGGAGCTTAATGGGCTAGATTTTTCCGTGGAAATGGAAACAGGCACTGGTAAAACCTATGTCTATTTGCGAACAATTTTTGCTTTACATCAACGCTATGGTTTTTCAAAGTTCATAGTAGTAGTACCCAGTGTAGCTATACGTGAAGGTGTGATGACAAGCATACGTTTGATGCGCGAGCATTTCCAAACCTTATATGATAATGTGGCTTTTGATGCTTGGGTATATGACTCACGACAAGTAACAAAGTTGCGACATTTTGCACAAACCAGTGCTTTGCAAATTCTGGTCATGAATATTGATGCTTTCAATAAGCAGTCAAATAATATTATTCATCGTGAGTTAGACTTATTATCAGGACACAAGCCTATCGAATTTATCCAGGCTGCATGCCCGATAGTGATACTCGATGAGCCACAAAGCATGGAGTCTGATCAGGCTAAGAGAGCTATAGCTAGTCTCAATCCTCTATGCACATTCCGTTATTCCGCTACTCATCGAAATCTATATAACCAAGTTTATAGATTAGATCCTGTTCGTGCTTATGACCTGAAATTGGTTAAACGCATTGAAGTAAACTCTATATTAGATGAGCCTGATTTTAATCAACCTTTTATTCTCGTTCAAGGTATCACTGCTACAAAGAATCAAGTTTCTGCCAAGTTACTAATTGACACTAATACCAATAAAGGACCACAGCGTAAAACTGTTTCTGTTAAAGGTAGCGGTGCTGATTTATTTGATCTTTCCGGTGAGCGTACAAATTATAACGGTTACATTATTGATGAAATTAGTGCGATCGATGGATTCATTAGCTTTACTAATGGATTAGTGCTGTATGTTGGAGAACCATATGGCGGAAAAACAGATGATGTACTACGGGTTCAGATTAAAGAAACAATACGTGAGCATCTTGATAAAGAGTTGAGAATTAAGAATATTCTTCCAGGTATCACCGGACCAGGTGCTCAGCTAAAAGTGTTATCACTTTTCTTCATAGATCGCGTTGTCAATTATGCTTCGGAAGATGGTAAAATTAGATTCTGGTTTGAACAGGCTTACAAGGAACTATCTGCGCTACCAAAATATAAGGAGTTAAAGTTACCCTCTGTAGAAAACGTACATAGTGGTTACTTTTCTATGTACAAAAATGTCCCTAAAGATACACGAGGAGACTCCTCTGTAGACGATGAAGCTTATGAACTTATCATGAAAGATAAGGAACGCCTCTTATCGCCTGATACTCCATTGCGCTTTATCTTTAGTCACTCAGCACTTCGCGAAGGATGGGATAACCCTAATATATTTCAGATTTGTACGCTTAATGAGTCAAAATCAGAAATTAAGAAGCGACAGGAAATCGGGAGAGGTCTTCGTTTGCCTGTTATGTCTAATGGTGAACGTTGTTTTGATGAATCAATTAATCGATTAACAATTATTGCTAATGAGCACTATAGCGAGTTTGCACGCCAGCTTCAGACAGAAATAGAGGTGGAATGTGGAGTAAGCTTTACAAATCGAATAACAAACAAAAAAGAATCACGCTCAGCTAAGCTTAAATCTGATTGGCGCTTAAATATTGATTTTGTAGAACTGTGGGATCATATAAAGCATCGCACTCGTTACTCTGTTGATTATGACACATCTGTTCTTGTAGAACGTGTGGCACATAAGTTAGCTAATGCTGAAAAGTTGAAGCCTATTCGTATTAATATTCAAAAAAGCCAACTAACACTGAGCGAATATGGAATGGATACACAGTTATTGAGTGTCCGGGAGGCCGATATAAATGAAACATCACAGAACACAATTCCGGATCTACTTAGTTACCTTCAATCCAAAACAGAATTAACCCGACAAACGCTGGCTGAAATTCTTACTAGATCAGGCAGGTTAGAAGAAGTACGGCAAAACCCTCAACAGTTTCTTGATCAGGCTTTATCAGCTATCACAAGTGAATTGCGTGCTTTGATGGTTGACGGAATAAAATATGAACAGATTAATGGGCAAGAGTATGAAATGTTCCTTTTTAAAGAGCGAGAGATCATAGGTGCTATATCAAATATGGTAGAGGTTGATAAAAGTATTTATGACGTAGTAGAAGTGGATTCTGAAGTTGAACGCAAGTTCGCTGAAACTATGAATACGCGCCATGACATCAGGCACTTTATAAAACTTCCTAGCTGGTTTAAGATTAACACTCCTTTAGGTACTTATAATCCCGATTGGGCCATTGTAAAGGAAGATGATGAAAAAGTGTATTTAGTGCGTGAAACAAAAGGCAATAAGGAGGAATTAAAAATGCGAGCTTATGAATGGGCAAAGATTCAATGTGGAAAGGCACACTTTAAGGCATTAGGGGTAAGTTATGATGTGGTTACTGATGCCTCAGAAGTTTAACACAGGTTATATATGTCTGAAGGAGAGAAGACGGGTTGTTGAAAATGGGTAATTAATAGTTAATGCAATTTTCAAGCTATGGAAATAGTTAAATCCTTGTTTGATTTTACCAAGCTTCCAACCAAGATATTTTTTTTGATAGCTCTCCTGTCAGGTTTCTTATTATTTGCAACCGAAGCAGCCATACAGAGTCTCAAACTTCAAGGCTTTATTGATAAATATGGGAGTTATTTTGGTATAGCTTTCTTGTTTTCAACAGGATTAACCGTAATGAACTTCTTCATGTGGTTGATAGGGCAGGGTAACCATTATAGACAAGAGAGGAAATTCAAAGGGGAAATCAGAGGTATTATCAGTGGTCTAGGCCCCATAGAGAAATCTGTATTAAGAGAGTTCTTTTTATATAATCAGAGTACCCTTACAATGCCTATTGATGATGCTGTTGTTGCAGGTCTTATAAATCAAGGCTTACTAGTTCAGGCTTCTTCTCTAGGGAGACATCGTATTCCTTACGGCATGTTTTTCCCTGTTTCAATAAATCGGGATGTAAAGCCACTTATTAAAAGAGAATCTTTAGGGTATCCTTCGAAGCCTACTAATGAAGAGATGAATAAATTATTAGAGCTTAGACCCTATTGGTCACAGCTTGAACATTGAAATTCCCTCGCTATCATTATAGCGAGGGAGTTAAGAAGACCGCTGTCTTTCGCGTGCTTATTGGAGGCGAAGCTGCCAAGCAAGTGATGCAGGAATTAAGCATACACAACAGCTTCAAAACAATTTACCACAGGGTAACCACCTGGGAAAAGATAGGCAAGGGCTTATGTATTTGCCACCTATGAACGTCTTGTCCCCGCGAAACAGCGATATGTTGATACAACCATTTGGAGGTACTGTTGCCAAGCCATTGTTTTCCGTTGCCCCTGGACAGCATGCAGGGGGAGGCTCTGTCCTCACAGGGAGATAAATCATTGCAGCCAGCGCCTATGGTAAAAGGCTTCTCCGCTCATGGATGCCGCTTTTGTCTTGCGCTGCGGCCATGGATTTTACAGCAAGCGGCAACAGGTCTGTTTTAGTGAGGGAACATCCATTGAATAAAGCAGGCGAACACTCACTATCCTCTGCTGAAAGTATGCATAGCTTGCTGCCTGCACAACAATGGCTGAAAGCTATGGGATGATTATTTTATTCTGTTGTTACCTGCAGTTTTAATTTGATTCAAATTCAAAAGAAGTTTGAAATGGCTTATTGAATACTTTATTA
>NZ_JBHTLD010000147.1:0-13018 GCF_042678745.1 Pontibacter rugosus
ATTGATATAAAAATTATCCTAATAATAATTTAACATCCAGTACTATACAAGGTTTTGCAAATAAAGAAATTGTGCAGTAATGGTTAAGCAAGATACGCTAATACCCAGCCTATGAATATTCTTTTACCGCTGTTCTATGCACTTCTTATGGTAACCGGGCAGCTGCCTGAGCCAACGCAACAGCAAATTGCGCCAGACGAGGTAGCAGAAAAGAAGAAAGCCATTTTTTACAGCAGCGTATTCAGCAGCACAGCTCCTACGGCAGATGCAGCCTGCCAGGCCGATGCCACACTGATCGATTCGGGTGCGGGCCCGTTTGGCTCACCTTTCAAAAACTGTTCTTCTGTAGGTTCGCTTTATACTTTGGAGGTACAGAACAACTCCACCACCAAAGCTACGAACAGCGGTTATAAGATTGATTGGGGTGATGGCAGCACAGTGCAGACCTTTACAACGCTTGACAAGGTGGTACACACCTACACCAAGCGTGGCGCCTTTAACCTTACCTTTACCGTAACAGATAACAGCGGCTGTGAAACCAGCAGAGAATACCAGGTATTTAACCTAAGCAACCCTGGCTTTGCCGTAGGTAACCCTGGCAGCACCACCGCCTGCCTTACGCCTACTTCGCCAACCGTAACCTTTAGCTTTCCGGTTTCGGCTATCGAGTCTAACCCTCCGACTACTGTTTATACTTTCTCTTTTGATGATGGCTCTGCTCCAGAAGTATACACACATGAGCAGATGATGGCCCTGAAGAAGATAACGCACACCTTCGTGAAGAGCTCCTGCGATATGCCGAACCAGTACTTCACTATATCAGGTGTGGCAGAATACCCATGCGGCAGTACCAAAATGCGTACACCGGGCTCTGTAGAGGGTATTGTTATCAACAAAAGCACAAACGCTGATTTTAATATCAGCGGAGGCCCGTTGTACTGTGCCGGCGGCACCGTTACGCTCGGCAACTCTACCAATAACCCTGACCTGTGCCCTATCACCTTCGACTGGTCGATACTGGACGGGCAGGAAGGTATAGACTGGGTATTTGCAGAGGGTTCACGCAGTGCTCCAGGTATCAAGCTTAGATTCATCAAAGCTGGCAAGTACCGCATTAAACTTAGCACCTTTACAGCAGGTTGCGGTCAGGATGAGGTAGTAAAAGAGATTACGATACGGGAAGCAGCCAACGCAGCCTTTGACTACACACTGGACAAAGGCACCAGTTGCGAAGACCTGCTCGTATCTACTGTTAACAACTCAACAGGGTATAACCTGACGCATGAGTGGAGCATCAGGTATGGCAACAACAATGCAGCACAGCCAAATGATTATGCGATCGTAAGCGGTACACTCACAAGCGCTACTCCTCAGTTCCTGCTAAAGAGAATAGGCAAGTATAGCATCACACTAAAAAGCAGCAACGGGTGTAGCACAAACTCAATCACAAAGGAAGTAACTGTTAAAGGCACGCCAACGGTAGCGTTCAAAAACACTACTGCTCAGAACTGTGGTTCTTTTATACTTGACTATAACAATGCGCTGAACATAAACGCCAACAACGGCACCATCTCAAAGTATACCTGGACGGTAGACAATGGCGCCAGCTTTAGCGGTGGCACCAACAGCAACTCTGTTGAGCCTAAAATAAATTTTCCTGCTACAGGCACTTACCGTGTGCGTGTAAGCATCATGAACGAATGTGGCAGTTCCAGCACAGCAACGCAAACTGTCACGGTACATCCTATGCCTACAGCACCGGAAGTTGACGGGCTCACTGTTTGTTTAAATGACCGCCCCACCCTTACAGTGAAATCTCCGGTGGCAGGCGAAACTTACCGCTGGTACAACCAGGCGGCAGGCGGCACTGCGTTAGGCACCGGCGTTTCTTTTACCACTCCAGATCCGCTTACTGCAGAAACAACTACGTTTTACGTAGAGGCTGTAAACGATAAGGGCTGCGCGAGCGTGTTACCACGCACAGAGGTAGTAGTAAAAGCTCTTACAGCCGTAACAGGCAATACCATCAGCACTACCAAAACGGTATACTGCCAAGGCAGCGTGCCTGACAAGTTTATAGGCGGACAACCTGCAGGCGGCGGCGGCGCACCTTATACTTTCTTATGGGAGGTTAGCACCAACGGCGTAGACTTTACAAATGCGCCAGGCATCAACACGGAGAAAGACTATACCCCTATCCAAGCGCTTGGCAGCACCAATACTGTGTTCCGCAGAAAAGTCTTTAATAACCCCTGCCAAACCGTCACTTCTAATGAGGTAGAGCTAAAGGTTATACCTACGCCACAGAAGCCTGTCCTGCAAAACCAGAACGTTTGCTACAACCAGAGCGCTACTTTACAGATTAGCAATGTGCAGCAAGACGTAAACTATACCTGGTATGATGCACCTGCAGGTGGTAATATTGTAGCCACCGGCACAAGCCATACCTTAACTGCTGTCAAAAACAACACGACACTATATATTGAGGCTGTTTCTGCTACGACACCTGCCTGCCAGCAGCCAGAGCGAGCAGTTGTTACCGTTTCCGTTACTCCTGCCATTGTAGGCGGTACTCAAATCAGCTCTCCTGCTTCTGTTGTATGCTACAATAGCTCTCCGGGTCAACTTACCGGGGCAGCTCCAACTGGCGGCACAGGCACTTACACATACACCTGGTACAGCAGCAGCCCTTCCGGTGATTTTGTAGAAGTATACAATGGTCCGGAAGCTAACTTTACAGCTCCTGCACTTACCCAGAAGACACAGTTTAAGCGCATAGCTCGCTCAGGCAGCTGCGAAGTAATATCCAACACCATCATAGTTGATGTAGAAGAATTACCTGCGGCCCCAACAGCGCAGGGAATCACTACGATTTGCTTCGGTGGCGGCACAATACTGACTGCTACGGCACCAGGAGGAACCTATACTTGGTATACACAGGCTGGAGTACAGCTACAGGAAGGCGCTGCTTTAACCGTGACAGGTCTGGATAAAACCACTACATACTTAGTATCCTCTAAAAGCGCCTTGGGTTGCGAAGGACCTAAAACAGCAGTAACTGTTTATGTAGCTCCTGCCTTAGCGAACAACAACATCAGCGGTGAGCAGACAGTGTGTAGCGGAAGCTCGGTACTTGCCTTGAGCGGCTCTCTCCCGACAGGAGGCGACGGCACGAACTATACCTATTTCTGGGAGTACAGTACTGACGAAGGAGCAACTTACCAGACAGCACCAGGCGACAATACGCTGCAGGACTACACCCCTATTGGCACATTTACTAACAACACCTGGTATCGCCGCAAAGTAAGTTCAGAGCCTTGCGCAGAAGTGATAAGCAATGTAGTGAAGATTACAGTAGTACCGCTGCCGGATGCACCTGTTGTACAGAACACGCAGGCTTGCTACGGTAGCAAAGTAACTCTTGCCGTAGAAAACCCGGTAAACGGCGTGAAGTACAGATGGTATGATGCCAGCGGTGCCGTGGTAAAAAATGGCAATACCTATGATACGCCTATCCTTACCAGCACTAGCAACTATGCAGTAGAGGCCATACTTGATAATGCCAGCGCCTGCGTCAGTAGCAGCCGCACAGCTGTAACGGTAACGGTAATCCCAGCCATGATGGGTGGAGATATTATCAGCACACCTAAACCAGTTGTATGCAAAGGCAGCTCTCCAGGCGCTCTTTCAGGAGATGCCCCAACAGGTGGCACCGGCACCTATACGTACCAGTGGTATGCCAGCACCACCAACAGCACCAGCGGGTTCGATAAGATAGAGAACGCTACTGACCAAGCCTATACCCCACAGAACATGCAGGAAACCACTTGGTATAAGCGCGAAGTATACTCCTCCACCTGTAAGAAAGAGTCTATTATAATTCGGGTGGTGGTTGAGGTAGTACCTGCGGCACCAACAGTACAAGGAATTAGGGAAGTATGCTACGGCGGAAGCACTGTGCTGACGGCTCAAGGCCAGGGAGGTTCTTATAATTGGTATGATGAGAATAATGTGCAGATACACACTGGTACTGCGCCATACTACGGCCAGAACTTAACCCGCAGCAGAACCTTTTATGTAGAAGCTGAAAGCGCCACAGGTTGTACAAGCCCTCGCACCGAAGTAAACATAACAGTAGTACCTGTTCTTACCAATACCATTTCTGCTGACAAAGCCATTTGCGAAAACGAAGATCCGGGTACGATAGGTGGTATGCTTAGTGGTGGCAACGGACCAGATAGCTACAAGATACGCTGGGAATACAGCAGCGGTGGCTCTGCCTTTACTGCTGCACCTGGTAGTAACAATGAGCCATCGTACAGCCCAGGACCGCTATCTGTGACTACTACATATCGCCGTGTGGTGGAATCAGGTGACTGTGAGCAGCGCTCAAACAGTGTAACTATCTCCATAGCCAACACCATTGCTGGAAATACCATCTCTGGCGGCGGAACGATATGCGCCGGAGGCAGCCCCGGCACTGTGACCGGCAACGGCAGCACTGGCTTCAGCTACCAATGGTATGCCAGCACAACCAGCGCTACTACAGGTTTCCAGCCAATCAGTGTAAACGGCACAAACCGAGACTATACTCCTGCTGCTCTTCTTGAAACAACCTGGTTCCAGCGTGAGATAATTTCAGGCAACTGCTCAAGTATGTCTAACACCATACTTGTAACGGTAGAAAAAGCAATCACCAATAACAGCATCCGCACCAGTGTAACAGAAGTATGTATAGGTGGGAAACCGGGTACTATAACTGGCGAAGAAGTACAAGGAGGAAACGGAAGCCCAACCTACCTGTGGCAGTGGACGAAGGTGAGCGAACCAGGCAACTACAAACCGGCACCGGGTGCAAATACAGGAAAAGACTACGTTCCGATCCCTAACGACCCTGCGCTTAACTTGACAGAAGCTGTTTACTTCCGCAGAATTGTAACAGCAGGGTTGTGCAGCCCGAGCGAAAGCAATGAAATATTGGTTTCTGTGATACCGACGGTGGTGAATGGAATTACAACCGCCAGCAATACGCTATGCGTTAACGAAGCACCGGCACAGTTTGTAAGCGCCACCCCTGTTTCTGGTGGTAAGCCCGGCAACTATACGTACCGCTGGGAACGCAGCCTGAACGGCGGGGCTTGGGGAACAGTCGCTAACACAGAAGATTACACACCTACAGATGGACTTGCTGCCGGTACCTGGCAGTACCGCCGCTGGATTGGTTCTGGCGGCTGTAGCGAGACGTTGAGTAATGTTTTAACTATAAAAGTTAATCCAGCCATTACGGGTAACCAACTAGCGGCAGTTGCTCCTGTTTGTGTGGGTACAACTGTTACTCTTTCCGGCACTGCCACTATTGCTGGTGGTGATAATACACGCTACGAATACCTGTGGGAGCAAAGTGTAAACGGCACCAATTACTTTACCCTAACAGGTGAGGCAGGCGATAAGCTTACTATTCCGATAGTAGAGCGTAGCTGGTTCCGTCGCACCGTTAAATCAGGCAATTGTGTGAGCGTTTCGGTTCCGGTAGAAGTACAGGTGCAGCAGCCGATTGCTGTGCAGATTACAGGAGCACAAAGCCTGTGCCTTGGCACACCTCTAAGCAAACTGGCAGTAACTATCCTAGCTGGTGGTGGCAGCAGCAACAAAATTCAATGGATGAAGAGCGACACAGAGGGTGGCATTTATGCTTCTATTCCTGGAGCCACAGCCAATGAGTACTTGCCAACAGCTGTCACAAGGCCAACTTGGTTTAAAGTGAAAGTTACCGGAAGCGCCTGTCAGGATGGATGGAGCAATGCCGTGAAAGTAGAATTCTATCCAGCCATTGTAAACCGTATCGGTGACTCACAGACAATATGCCAGGGTAGCGCGGCAGCTATTATCGGCAGCACACAAACCATTACGGGCGGAGCAGGAGCTGATTCCTACACCTTCCAGTGGCTGAGCAGCATAGATGGCACCAACTTTACCATCATAACCGGAGCACCTAATGCAGACAGCTATACGCCGCAGAACGTGACAAAGCGCACGTGGTTCAAGCGGGTAGTATACTCTGCTAGCTGCTCCAACGAGTCTGATGCTGTAGAAGTAAATGTGCAGACGCCGCCTGTAAACAAGATAAGCATTGCAAA
Organism: Pontibacter rugosus; assembly: GCF_042678745.1. Lineage (NCBI taxonomy): Bacteria > Pseudomonadati > Bacteroidota > Cytophagia > Cytophagales > Hymenobacteraceae > Pontibacter > Pontibacter rugosus. The sequence goes on from NZ_JBHTLD010000147.1 coordinate 6,138, forward strand.
CGACCACATCTGTTCAGGCACTATTCCAGCCCCCATCACTTCCGAAACGCTGGGCGGAACAAGCGAGCCATACACCTTTGTGTGGCAGCAAAGTACTGACGGTGTAACCTACAGAACGATCTCTGGTGCCGTGGATGCTACTTACCAGCCTCAGGCGCTCACCAGAACCACATGGTTCAAGCGCATTGTTCGCTCTAAAGTATGCGGCGAGATAACAGGCAACGATAACGTAGTAAGAATTCAGGTAGACCAGCCTGTAAAAGACAACTTTATTGTTACAAAACCTGCCGCTGTATGTGTAGGCCAGGCTATACCAGAGTTGAAAGGCTCCAACCCTACTGGTGGCAACGGCAACCCTACTTACTTGTGGATGGCGAGTGTGCAGGGCGAGAGCATAGGCTTTGCACCGGCTGCGGGAGACAATAAAGCGCAGCATTATCAACCACGAAATGTAGAGCGCACCACCTGGTACAAGCGTATGGTTTACGCTGCGCCTTGCCAGGAATCCGAGAGCCCTGTGGTGAAGCTGGAAGTTGCTCCGAAGCCTGATATCCCAACAGCCGAGGCTGTAACAGTATGCCTGGGAACTAGTGCTACCTTAACCGCTAAAGCAGCCGCAGCTGGTGATGTACTGCAATGGTACGACGCACCAACTGGTGGCAAGCTGTTAGGCACAAGCACTACTTATACTTCTGCTAAGCTATACAACAACACCAGCTTCTACGTGCAGGCAACCAACCAAAGCAACTGCGTGAGCTCAAGCCGTTTTGAGGTGAAGGTGCAGATAGTAGAGCCAAAAGCCGAAGCCAGCGAAGACGTAACGGTAGTAGAAGGCAAGGCTGTAGAGCTTTGGGCCAAAGGAGGCGTGAGTTACTCCTGGTCTCCTGTAGCAGGCCTGACCGACCCGACCAGTGCTACGCCAAAAGCATCTCCAAAAGAGACAACTACTTATACTGTTACAGTTACCACCGCGGAAGGCTGTACAGCGTCGGCGAAGGTTACAGTAACTGTTTCTCCAAAAGTATTGGCTGCCAATGTCATCACTCCGAACGGTGATAACAAGAACGATCGCTTTAAGATCATGCACATCGAAAATTATCCTGATTGCCGTGTAGAAATTTTCTCGCGCTGGGGTGAAAAAGTTTTTGAATCTAAGGGATACTCGGAGCTACAGGAGTGGGACGGTACACGCAACGGGCAACTCCTGCCAATGGCTGCTTACTACTACATCATTTACCTCAACAACGGGGAAGAACCAATTTCAGGAAGTGTAACGCTTATCAGATAACAGCAGAAGAGCATGAAAAGAATCATAATAAGCACGCTGCTATACTTTGTACTATTGGGAGCGGCTACTGCACAGCAGCGGGCACAGTATACCCAATATGTTACTAACAATTACCTGGCGAACCCGGCAGTAGGTGGCATAGAAAGCTACGGAGATTTACGTGTGGGCTACCGCACCCAATGGTCTGGGCTGGAGGGTGCACCTAAAACCTTTTATGCCTCGCTCCAGGGACCGCTGAACTTTAGCAGCAATTCGCCTAAAGAAACAAAATCGCGTTATGGGTTTTCGCAGCGAAACAAGTATAAACGCGCAGTTCCGCACCATGGCGTAGGTGCCATTGTGCAGGTAGATGAGGCAGGCCTGCTGAAAACAACGAACTTCAGTGCCAGCTACGCCTATCACCAGCCTCTCAACAAGTACCTGACATTATCGAGTGGTGTAACAGCAGGACTTTCTCAGTTCAGCATTAATGCACAGAAAGCACTGGTTTTTGACGCCGGGGACCCTTACCTGAACAAGCTGGTCAATGCATCTAAATTTGACTTAGGTTTAGGCTTTTGGTTGTACAGCCCGGATTTCTACGTGGGCCTCTCAGGCATGCAACTGCTTCGCAATGGAGATGATTTTGAACCTACAGGCACATCAAAAAATCCGCACCTACGTCAGCAGCCGCACTTATATGGCACCGCTGGCATACGCTTGTCTCCTAACAAGTTTCTGTCGTTTATACCGTCTGTTATGGTGAAAGTAACCGAAAGTACAGCACCTTCAGTGGATGTGAACCTGCGCGCACTTTATGCGCAGCGCATCTGGGCAGGCGTATCGTACAGGCATCAGGATGCCATGGCTGTAATGGCAGGTTTAAACGTGAGCCACCTGCTGGATGTGGGATACTCCTATGATGTAGCTACTTCAGAGTTGAACAAAGTAAGTGCCGGTACCCATGAAGTGACAGTTGGATTCAAGCTTAACAACCGAGGCAAGATCATCTGCCCCACCTGGATGTGGTAGCCTAGCCAGCTGTGCACAAGTATAAAATGGAAGCAGTCGACCTAAATGCGTCGGCTGCTTCCATTTTATACTTCCCCCGCTTCGGCTGCAAGTAAGCCAAATCTCCGTCTTACCCGGGCGTACATGTTCCTGATTGCCAAGAATCCCTTACCTTTGCAGTCTGATTTTTAGAAGATAAAAGAGAAAAAACGATTATGAGCGCCAAAAGCTTTGAACTGCTACTCCAGACAGCCTTCGATACAGAAGAACCGAATGTATTTGAGGAAGGTGCACCCGAAGTATACCTTGCGCTGGAGCGGGCTCTCCGTGAAGCCAAATTTGCCAAAGGCAACAACCGCGATGAACTGAGTTTCAGGTTTGAGCGCTTGCGTTTAGGCATGGCCATTGCCTTTGTGCAGGCTTTTCTGCGCCTGGCTGATAACGAGAAAAGTCAGGAAGTGCTGGAGGTGCTAAAAGACGCTCTGAAGGCAAAGAATACGCGCGAAATTGACAAAATCATTCAGAAGCGTATCGCCTCTTTTGATCATTTGTATCACGAGATTTTTGTAAACCCGCAGCGGGAAGGAATTCTGGAGCTGTTTGAGTTTACACTGGATGCCGGCACTAAAGAAGAGCTTGACGATCTGATATTGGAAGGGCTGGAATTGATGGCCGAAATAGATTGGAATGCTAAACACAGCGAAGCAGATGACGAAGACATTGAGCCGCTGGACGAGGACTTTCTAAAAAACTTATAAGATCTCATGGAAATCACGCTTACAACACCTGCCTTGTTGTTTCCGGCGCTGTCATTACTATTATTAGCCTTTACGAACAGGTTTCTGGGCTTGGCAAACCTTATCCGCAGCCTGAAAGACCGCTACGCTACCACGCAGAATCACATGGTATATAACCAGATAGAGAACCTGCGCACCCGCTTGATTCTTATCCGGAACATGCAGGCTTTCGGCACCTTCAGTATGTTTGGCTGTGTGCTTTGCATGTTCCTGCTGTTTGCCGGCTACGAAATAGCAGGCCAGTATGTGTTTGGTCTAAGCCTGGTGCTCATGCTCATTTCCCTCGGACTTGCCATCCGCGAAATACAAATATCTGTTAATGCCCTGAAGCTTGAGCTGAATGACATGCAAGGAAAGCATGAAGCTAACTAAGTTTTAATCCTGAAATTATTACCGCTTAAGCATGCCTACTAACCCGAAGAAACTGGCGATAAAGGATTTTGTTTACGACTTGCCGGACGAGCGTATTGCAAAGTTTCCGCTACCAGAGCGCGACCAGTCTAAGCTGTTGCTTTACCGCCACAACCAGATAGCAAATCATACTTTTACAGATCTTCCTGCCTTGCTTCCTGCTAATACGCTGTTGGTTTTTAACAATACCAAAGTAGTGCAGGCCAGGCTACTTTTTCAAAAAGAGACGGGCGGTGTGGTAGAGATTTTTTGCCTGGAGCCTGTGGCCCCGCACCGCGAAGTACAACTAGCCATGCAGCAGACAGGCAGCTGCACCTGGAAATGTTTGGTAGGCAATAACAAGCGCTGGAAAAGCGGTCCTGTAAAGCTATACTTTGAAGGAGGTATAGTACAGGCAGAGCGGGAGGCGCAGCAGGATGGGCATTTTCTGATACGTTTCACGTGGGAACCTGCCGAACTTACATTCGCTGAGGTACTGGAACGCTGTGGCCGATTGCCACTCCCCCCTTACCTCAACCGAGAGCTTACCCCTGATGATCATACCCGCTACCAGACTATATATGCGGCAGAGCAAGGTGCCGTAGCTGCCCCAACAGCAGGCTTACATTTTACAGAACGTGTGATGGAGCAGCTGACCGCAGCAGGCATGGATACGACTTACCTGACGCTGCACGTAGGAGCAGGCACCTTTAAGCCTGTGAAAGCTGATGTGATGGAGGAGCACGAAATGCATGCAGAGCAGTTGTACATCACAAAGCCGCTGTTGCAGCGCCTGATACAGCAACAAGACAATCCGGTTATACCAGTAGGCACAACCAGCATGCGCTCTCTTGAAAGTCTTTACTGGCTGGGTGCCAAAGTGCTGGACCAGCCGGGCTTGCCTATGCAGGAACTGCACGTAACGCAGTGGCAAGCCTACGAAAGTATAAACCAGCCTGTTGCCTCAGAAGCCTTAACAGGTTTGCTCGCTTACATGGAGCGGCAAAAAACAGATTACCTGCACGCCAGCACACAAATCATTATTGCCCCAGGCTATACTTTCCGTGTATGCAAAGGCTTGGTGACAAACTTTCACCAGCCGGAGAGCACGCTGTTGCTTTTGGTTTCTGCCCTTATCGGGGAAGATTGGCGAAAAGTATACCAGCATGCGCTTGCAAACGACTACCGCTTTTTAAGCTACGGTGATAGCTCGCTGCTACTGCCAGCTTAACAATTTTGAATAACTGAATTTTGAATGAATGAATACTTTCCGTGTCATTCTGAAAGAATCTTGGTAAAGTACTTAGCAGCACGAGAGCTTAGACATCAGGATCTTTAGGAATCCCAGAGACTTATGCTACTACTACTTTTACGACTGACGCAAGCGTCCACTGGTGCCTGGCATTGCATGAGATTCACGTTTACTTCTTCCATACTTGCATGCACGATTCTTAAAAACTCACACGCTGGCGCTAGCTTGCAGCTAGTGCTTTTTATGGTGTAGAGCTTCCATCTCTACTGGCTCAACCGTACTACTATTATATCTGGATACCGCTACTTAAAGCAAACTACTTGTCTAGCTGCCGCTCATTTCCATGTCGCCTCCCCCCACCCAAGCACTGGGAACAAGTTAGATAGACAAAGCTGATGCAGCTTGAACAGGATTTTCCTTAAGGCTAACCTTGTAGACAGCTACAAACAGAAAGGCCGCCCTTGATTCAAGCAAGAGCGGCCTTTCTGATCTTATCCTAAGTTTTCAACTTACAACCCGTACTCAGAAAGCAAGTATGCCAATGAAGCCATAGAGGCAGCTCCTAACTGCATTTCGCGGCGGTTAACCTGCTCAAAAGTATCTATCATAGTATGGTGATAGTCGAAGTAGCGCTGGGAGTCTGGTTTAAAACCAATCAAAGCCACAGAGCCTTGTCCTTTCAGTGGGCCGATATCAGCTCCGCCATAGCCCGGTGCTATTTCGTGCAGGCCGTATGGTGCCAGCAAAGGCTTCCAGTTTAGCACGGTCTGCAGTTGGGATTTTGTGCCATCCAAGCCAAAGCCACGCGGCGTAAAGCCACCAGCATCCGACTCAATGGCAGCAATATGTTTCTCTCCTCTTGCCTTTGCCAGTTCAGCATACTTAAGGCCCCCACGCAATCCATTCTCCTCGTTCATAAACAGCACTGCACGTACCGTACGCTTCGGTTTGATGCCTAACTCGTTAAACAGGCGCAGCACTTCTATAGATTGCATACAACCCGTACCATCATCATGTGCGCCTTCTCCAATATCCCAGGAATCCAGGTGGCCGCCAACTACGATAATTTCATCCGGCTTCTGCGTTCCTTTGAGCTCTCCGATCACGTTGTAAGAAAGCACATCAGGCAAAGTCTCTGAAGTCATGCGCATGTAGAACTTCAGGTTTGCATCATCCTTCAACAGGCTACTCAACTGCTCCGCATCTTTTGTACTGATAGCCGCCGCCGGAATTTTCTCTACGCCGTCCTGATAACGTGTAGCCCCTGTATGTGGCACATCCTGTATGTCATTGGTCATGGAGCGCACCAGCACGCCTACGGCACCTAACTTGGCTGCCGCAGCAGGCCCGCCACCACGTTGGTCAACGGCGCCGCTATAGGCTGCCCCCGTTACAAGTTCTGTGTTATCAAATGGGCGATTGAAGAACACAATTTTGCCCTTAACCTTTTTCTTGCCTAGCTTCTCAAGTTCCTCAAAGCTTTTCACTTCTACCACTTCTGCACTCAGACCTTGTTTACCAGTGCCTACAGAGCCACCTAATGCGGCAATATTTGCATCAACAGATCCTAGAAGCTTCGAGTTAAGTATACGCCCGACCTCTTTATCGCCACGTACCCAATGCGGCACCATTACTTCCTGCAGGTATACTGTATCCAGGTTCATTTTCTCCATTACCTGGCGACTCCACTCTACTGCCGCTGCGGCTTGTGGAGATCCGCTTAAGCGTGCGCCAATGTTCTTGGTGAGGTAGCGCAGATCTTCGTAGCTTTTGGTGCTGGTAAGGGCATTGTCGTAGATTTTTTTGATGGTAACAGAATCCTGCTTGTAGTTCTGCTGCGCCATGGCTGGCAAGGTTAGTGCCGTGGCCGCCGCTACCATCAGGTGGCGTAGGTTCTTTTTGTTCAGCATTAGTGTTTAGAGGTGATGTCCTATTTTTATTGAAGGCTTTAAGTTAAGGATTTTTGCGCAAAGTCTGCTGTGACTTAGCTGTAAGTATGGCTGGCAACGTGCCGGATAATTATAATACTGCCGCAAGCGGACGCTTGTGACTTCAGTAGCCGCTGCTTAATTAACTCAAGTTGCGATTATATACATTTATTGATGGTGTAGGCAAAAACAAAGAGGACTAGTTTCAAGATAAACCCCTGAGGAGTTACCGCGTG